>NZ_KV838147.1:458-57180 GCF_001838645.1 Neisseria sp. HMSC70E02
GCCTTGTCTCATTTTTATTTTAATCCACTATAACCATTGCAAAAACAAAACGTCGTCTGAAAACAAGCATTGCCCGTTTTCAGACGACGTTTCCGCATTTTCAAACCGTCTTAAGCCCGACTAATCAAATGCTCGACCAATGCCGGCACGCCTTCCGCCGCGCGTTTCTGAATCACTTCGACATCCGCGCCCACGCCTTGCGGGTTCGGATCGACCAGATAGCGTTCCGCAGCGGGCGGCGCGTAATGAATCAGCGAAGCCGCCGGATAAACCTGCATCGACGTGCCGACAATCATGACCACATCGGCATCGCGCATTTCTTCGACCGCCGCGTCAAACATCGGTACTTGTTCGCCGAAAAACACGATATGCGGGCGCATCGGATTGCCTTGGCTGTCGCGTATATCGTCGGTCTGCTCGCCGGTAAATTCGATGATTTCGTCGTCATCGACGGTGCTGCGCAGTTTGTTCAGCTCGCCGTGCAGGTGCAATACTTTGCTGCTGCCTGCCTTTTCGTGCAGCGCGTCCACATTCTGCGTGATAATGTGTACATCGTAATATTGTGCCAGCTTGACCAACGCCAGATGCGCGGCGTTCGGCTCGGCGGCGTTTGCCTGAAGCCTGCGCTGGTTATAAAAATCAATCACAAGCTTAGGATTGCGCGCCAAGGCTTCGGGCGTGCAGACATCTGTAACCCTATGCCCTTCCCACAAACCGCCCGCATCGCGGAAAGTCAGCAACCCGCTGTCGGCACTGATTCCCGCGCCGGTCAGGACAACGCATTTTTTCATATCGTTGTCCCGCCTTATTGCCGATAAGTCTGCAAGAAGCGCTCGAGTTTGCCCATGGCTTCTTCGATTTGGTGGGTGTACGGCAGGGTAACGATGCGGAAGTGGTCGGGTCGTATCCAGTTGAACCCCGTTCCTTGGACAAACAAGACTTTTTCGCGCACGAGCAGGTCGTAGATGAATTTCATGTCGTCATAGATGCCGTACATTTCGGTGTCGATTTTGGGGAACATATAAAGCGCCCCCATCGGCTTGACGCAGGATATGCCGGGAATTTGGTTCACCATTTCCCACGCTTTATTGCGCTGTTCCAGCAGGCGACCGCCGGGCAGGATGAATTCATTGATGCTTTGATAGCCGCCCAAAGCGGTTTGGATGGCGTGTTGCATGGGCGTGTTGGCGCATAGGCGCATGGACGAGAGCATATCGAGGCCTTCGATATAGCCTTTGGCATGTTCTTTCGGGCCGTTGAGTACCATCCAGCCTTGGCGGAATCCGGCAACGCGGTAGGCTTTGGAGAGTCCGTTGAAGGTGATGGTCAGCAGGTCGGGCGCGAGTGCGGCGATGTGGTGGTGTACCGCGCCGTCGTAGAGGATTTTGTCGTAGATTTCGTCAGCGAAGATGATCAGACCGTGTTTGCGCGCCAACTCGGCGATTTCGAGCAGGATTTCTTTGCTGTACACCGCGCCGGTAGGATTGTTGGGGTTGATGACGACGATGGCTTTGGTTTTGGGCGTGATTTTGGCTTCCATATCGGCAAGGTTGGGAAACCAGTCGTTTTCTTCGTCGCACAAATAATGGCGCACCGTACCGCCCGCCAAAGTGGCGGCAGCCGTCCACAGCGGATAATCGGGTGCGGGAATCAGGATTTCGTCGCCGTCGTTCAAAAGCGCCTGCATGGACATGGTAATCAGCTCGGACACGCCGTTGCCGATGTAAACGTCGTTGACCGAAATGTCGCGCAGACCTTTGGTTTGATAGTAATGAACGATGGCCTTGCGGGCGGAATACAGCCCTTTGGAATCGCAATAGCCCTGCGCGGTCGGCAGGTTGCGGATCACGTCCACCAAAATTTCATCGGGCGCTTCAAAGCCGAACGGCGCAGGGTTGCCGATATTGAGCTTGAGGATTTTATGGCCTTCTTCTTCGAGTTGCAGGGCTTTTTTGTGTACCGGGCCGCGGATGTCGTAGCAAACATGGTCCAGCTTGGACGACTTGGGAAATTTCTCCATGATGTGTGTTCCGTAAAATTGTTAACAATGGGGGTAAATGTACTCCGTTTGCAGGCGGAAAGAAAGGGGCAAATGCGGGATTTTTGGCTGCCGCTGCAAGAATCAAGTGTCAAAAACAAATAAGGTCGTCTGAAAACCCTTTTTCAAGATTTTCAGACGACCTTTCCGTGTGACAAAATGCTTAAACGGGCAAGCCGGTTACGCGCCGTAAACGGGGTATTTGTCGCAAAGCGCGGTGATTTGTTTGCGGACGTTTGCCAGATTTGCTTCATCTTCAGGATTTGCCAAAACATCGGCAACGAGGTTGGCAAGGACTCGGGCGTCGGCTTCGTTGAAGCCGCGCGTGGTCATGGCGGCGGAGCCGATGCGGATGCCGGAGGTAACGAACGGTTTTTCCGGGTCGTTCGGAATGGCGTTTTTGTTGACGGTGATGTTTGCTTTGCCCAATGCGGCTTCGGCGGCTTTGCCGGTGATTTTCATCGGTTGCAGGTCAACGAGGAAAACGTGGCTTTCGGTACGGCCCGAAACGATGCGCAAGCCGCGTTTGACCAATTCTTCCGCCATCGCTGCGGCGTTGATTTTCACCTGTTTCGCGTATTGTTTGAACTCGGGTTGCAGGGCTTCTTTGAACGCAACGGCTTTGGCGGCGATGACGTGCATCAGCGGGCCGCCTTGCAGACTTGGGAAAATGGAAGAGTTCAACGCTTTTTCATGCGTGTTGTCGCGGCACAAAATCACGCCGCCGCGCGGGCCGCGCAGGGTTTTGTGGGTGGTGGTGGTCACGAAGTCGCAGAATGGGACGGGGTTGGGATATTCGCCGCCGGCGATCAGGCCTGCGTAGTGTGCCATATCGACAAAGAGGTAGGCACCGACTTTGTCGGCGATTTCGCGGAATTTCGCCCAGTCGATTTGCAGGGCGTAGGCAGATGCGCCGGCAACGATCATTTTGGGTTTGTGTTCGAGCGCGAGGCGTTCGACTTCGGCATAATCGAGGACTTCGTTTTCATCTAAGCCGTAGGTAATGGCGTTGTAGAGTTTGCCGGAAATGTTGACGCTGGCGCCGTGGGTCAGGTGGCCGCCGTGGGCGAGGCTCATGCCGAGGATGGTGTCGCCGGGTTTGAGGACGGAGGCGTACACGGCTTGGTTGGCTTGGGAGCCGGAATGGGGTTGGACGTTGGCGTATTCCGCACCGAAGAGTTCTTTGACGCGGTCGATTGCCAGCTGTTCGACGATATCGACGTATTCGCAGCCGCCGTAGTAGCGTTTGCCGGGGTAGCCTTCGGCGTATTTGTTGGTCAATTGCGAACCTTGTGCCTCCATCACGGCGCAACTGACGTAGTTTTCGGAAGCAATCAGTTCGACGTGGTCTTGCTGGCGTTGGTCTTCTTGGGCGATGGCGGCTGCCAGCTCCGGATCATATTGGGCTAGGTTGACGCTTTTTGAAAACATCTTCTCGACTCCTTTGTCGGTTGGGAAACGGGGATTGATAAGTGTTGAACAATGTACCAAATCGGTTTGGATTGTCAACGATTTTATCTTTCAGACGACCCCTTTGCTGCTTGGAGGGTCGTCTGAAAAGTTTTATTTGAACAGATTGTCTTGTTTCAAATGAAAGTCGATTTTTTCGAGCAGGGCTTCGAGGTCGGTCTCGGCTTGGGCGGCGGCGAGGTTTTTGCCCAACTCTTCCAAAGCCAGCGCATCGAGCCTGCGGCGTTCGAGTTTGCGCGCTTCTTCGTTGAAGATTTTGATGTTGTCGGGCAGGACAAGCGGCGGCAAGTTGCCATCGGTCGTATAGAACGCTTCGTCCGCAAACACGAACCCCTCCGGCAATGCGGGCGCATTGTCGTAGTCGGCATCGTTGACCGGCATCCACTCGGAATGCTGTTCCAACAGGACGAATTGCCCGTTCATGCCGTAAATGTGGGCGAAACGGGAAAGCTTGGGGCGTTTGGTGTTCATGCAAAGATTGTATGCCGATGATGCGGGAGCGTCTAGGGCGGAATTTTGTGTCGGCGCAGTGGGAAGGTCGTCTGAAAGTAGTATAATTACAAAATCGATAAATTTTTGAAGACAAATATAAAAAGGGAAACCCCAATGTCAGCAAACACAAACAAACAATGGCTAAGCGTCATCGCCCTGGCGGTCGGCGCATTCATTTTCAACACCACCGAATATATCCCGATTGCCCTATTGAGCGACATTGGCGCAACCTTCAATATTCCGCCGACCGAAGTCGGCATCATGATTACCGTGTATGCCTGGATTGTCGCGCTATTGTCACTGCCGCTGATGCTGGTAACGAAAAACATCGAACGCCGAAAGCTGCTGCTCATCCTCTTCGCGTTCTTTACCCTCAGCCACATCGTTTCCTATTTCGCCCGAAGTTTCGAAATCCTGCTCATCAGCCGCATCGGCATCGCCCTGACGCACGCCGTGTTTTGGTCGATTACCGCCTCGCTGGCGGTACGTGTCGCGCCGCAGGGCAAAGGCAATCAGGCTTTGGGGCTACTCAGTACGGGGACGGTCATGGCGATGGTGGCAGGCATTCCGCTTGGGCGCGTTATCGGGCAACACTCAAGCTGGCAATTCAGCTTTTTACTTATCGGACTTTGCGCGGCGGCGGTCATGGGCATATTGGCGAAAAACCTGCCGCTGCTGCCCAGCGTAAACACAGGTTCGCTCAAAAGCCTGCCCGGATTGCTCAAGCGCAAAAACCTCATGCTGCTCTACGCGCTGACCGTCCTCCTGATTGCCGCCCACTTTACGGCATACAGCTATATCGAACCCTTCGTCCTGCAAGCTGGCGGCTTCGCGCCCGAACAAGTGACCATCGTCTTGAGCCTGTACGGGCTGGCGGGATTTGCCGCGTCGTATCTGTTCGGCAAATGGTTTGCCAAACACCAGCGCATATTCCTGCTGACCTCGGTATCCGTCATCATGGCTTCAACGCTCTGCCTGCTGCCTCTTGCTGCTTACCCGATAGCCGTTTACGCGCTGGTGTTTGTCTGGGGTATCGCCATCGTCGTCTTGAGTCTCGGCATGGTCTCCAAAGTATTGGACTTTGCCTCGGATGCGACGGACGTAGCCAACTCGATTTACTCCGGCCTCTACAACGTCGGTATCGGCGGCGGCGCGCTTTTGGGACATTACGTTACCGTGTGGGCAGGTATTTCCAACATCGGATTTGTAGCCGCGATCTTGGCGGCGGCAGGATTGGGCGTGTGTCGGATGTTGGTTGAAATGCGGAAATAAGAGGGTTGTATAAAAAAGGTCGTCTGAAAACGTTTCTTTTTTATTTAAATACATCGCCCCGCAGTCGGGACGCTCCGTCTGTCTAGGCGTGAGAATGGATTTCTAAGTTTGGAATAAAACAAACCGGATTCCTTTGATGGGAATCCGGTTTTTCTTTTCGATGATTGGATTTTCAGACGACGTTTTGGGTCGTCTGAAACCTTATCCATGCTTTTTACCTTCGTTTATTCAAAACATTATAGTGGATTAACTTTAAACCAGTACGGCGTTACCTCTCCTTAGCTCAAAGAGAACGATTCTCTAAGGTGCTGAAGCACCAAGTGAATCGGTTCCGTACTATCTGTACTGTCTACGGCTTCGTCGCCTTGTCCTGATTTATGTTGATTCACTATATAAATAAGGTCGTCTGAAAACGTTGTTTTGTTTCAGACGACTTTTGATTTTAATCCGATAAATTTTACTTCCTGCGGGCTCCCTTTCCCCGAAAATAAACCGCAACCGCGCACAAGGCCGCGCCTGCGCTCAGGCAGCCGAACCAGCTTGTGCTGGCGGCGGCGGGATGGGGCGAAGCGAGTGCGGCGGCAAGGGCGGCGGCAAGGAGGGTTGCGCCGGCGAGGCGCAGGCGGGCGGGGTGTTGCACGGGTCGTCCGAGCATGGTTTTGGCGTGGGGCGTTTGCGAGAGCATGAGGCAGAAAAAGCCGCCGGAGCAGAGGGAAAACATCAGGAAATACAGCATGGTCATTGCGCCTTTGCGATGCGGCGGGCGATGAGGAAGAATATTGCCGCAAATGTCAGGAAACACAGTTCCACCGTCCAATAGAGCGTGTCCCCCGACCGAATTGACAGCCAGAGAGGCCGTCCGACATAAATATCCAAGAGCGGGATCAGGGTGCACAGTGCGGCGGCGGCGTAAAACAGGCCGCGCCATTTGATATACGCGGGGTAGGGGAAGAAGGCGGCAACCGCAGCGGCGGCCCAGACGGCAAAGAGGCTTTGCGCTTCCCAAATTTCGCGCCCGTCCCAGTCTGCGGGCAGCAGGCGGTTGGCGCAGAAAAAGGCGGCGCAGGCGAGCGGGAAGCCGGCGAACACGGCGATGTTGATGCGTTCCGCCCACGCAATCCCGCGCAGGGGCGGCTGTTTGCGGTTGCGCCGCTTCATTGGCCACATTACCGCACCCGTCGCAATCATACCGCAACCCGCCATACCGCTGAAGAAATAAAGCCAGAGCGTCGGATAGTCGGCAAAGCCCGCCGTATGCAGGCTGTAGAGCGAAGAGTAGGCCTGTTCGAAGCCGCCGTAGGCATCTTTGCGGTACACCTGCGCCCCGTCGCGCAAACGTACCGCCACCGACAAATCAGGGTTCGAGCCGACGCTTCTTTTGTCGAAATAATCCGCCGACAACACGGCTTCTTCGCGGTCGGGGTCGGTGATGGTCAAGTTGATTTCCTTGTCCGTCCCGTTCGGGCGCAGCCTCTGCACCGTCGGATACCAATCCGCCATCTCCCACCGCTTCCCCGCGTTTTCAGACGACCTCGACACATAGGCGGAGCGCGCCTCGAATTCTTCACCCGACAACTCCGCCGCCGTTTGGCTGTAGGTCATCACCGTATGCGAAGTCAGCAAGAGGCCGCTGTAAACAATCATCACATGAAACGGCAGCGGCAGTACGCCCAGCAGGTTGTGCGCGTCCAGCCAGCTTCTGAGCTTTTTGCCTGCGCGGAAAGTGAAAAACTCCGCCAAAATCTTTTTATGCACAATCACGCCGCTGATTACCGCCGCCAGCGCGACCACCGCGGCCGCAGCCGTCAGCCAGTAACCGCCGTATTCCGCCGCCGCGAGGTTGCTGTGGATGGAAACCAGATAACCCGCCCCCGCCGTTTCGCGCGGTTTGGACTGCGGCGCGTTAGGATAAGGGCTGATGGTGGTATAGGACGCCTCTTCGGTCCCACGCTCCGTCCAGCCCAAATCCAAGTACGGCGAACGTTCGGTCGGCAGAGAAACCGACCATTCTGCCGCATTCGGCGCATGGCGGCGCAGATAGTCCAGGGCGGTCGCCAGCGAAACCCGTTCGTCCGGCAGGCCGTCTGAAAACGGTAGCTCCGGCTGCATCCATACATCCAGTTCGGCACGGAAAAACGCAATGCTTCCCGCAAGGAATATTACGAACAAAACCCACGAACAGATCAGCCCCGTCCATGTGTGGATTTCCGCCATTACCTTGCGCAGCCCCGCCTCCTTAGCCATGCGGCAGCCCCCCTGTCGCCGAAAGCAGCAACACCGACAGCGACAGCACGCAAAACACCGTCCGCAGCCGCCGCGCCGCCAACGCCCACAGAAATACCAGCGGCAGCAGCGTGATGCCTAGGAGGGTGCCGCCGTAAACGGCATTGGTTGACCCGCCCGCATAAAGCGGAACCGTACCCGCCGCCAGCGCGGATACCCAGTAGCTTCCGGCCGAAGCCAGCACAATCCGCGCCGCGATGTGCAGCGGGCGTGGCAGGATGGGACTCATATGGTTTTCCTTGGGATATTCGTTACTTTTATTCGATTGGGTATTTTTCAGACGACCTTTAGAAATGACAGGTTTCAGACAGCCTTTGCAGAGTACGGCAACCTCACGACCGTCATTCCCGTGAAAACGGGAATCCAGACCTTTGGAGTTTCAGGAATCTCTAAAAATCGCCGAATCCCAAAGATTCCTAGATTTCCGCCTGCGCGGGAATGACGGATTATATAGTGGATTAACTTTAAACCAGTACGGCGTTACCTCTCCTTAGCTCAAAGAGAACGATTCTCTAAGGTGCTGAAGCACCAAGTGAATCGGTTCCGTACTATCTGTACTGTCTACGGCTTCGTCGCCTTGTCCTGATTTATGTTAATTCCACTATAAGTTTCAGACGACCTTCAAGAATTACAGCAACCCTAAACCCCGTCAAAACTTATACCTAAGCGTCCCCGACAAACTCCTCGGCTGGCCGTAGTCGTGGTACGCCGTATCCATGCGGTAGCGTTTGTCGAATACGTTGTCGAAATTCAGCGTCAGTTCGGCGTTTTTCGAAACTTGGTACTGCGCGTTCAGGTCGACCACGGCGAAGGATTTTTGGCGGGAGAGGACGCGGGCGCGTTCTTTGGCTTCATCGTCGTCAAACTCGATATTGCTGAGGTCACTGTATTTGTCCACAAAGGTCTTGCTTTGCCAGCGCACGCCGCCGCCGAGGGTCCAGCGGGTTTTGGGCAGGCGGTAGGTGGTGAAGAGTTTGAAGCTGTGGCGCGGGTCGTATTGGCTGTTGGGCCGGTTGCCGTTTTCTTCGCGGGTCAGGTGCGACTGCACGCCCGCGCTGATGTCCCAGCCTTCGGCGGGCGAGCCGCTAATTTCGGCTTCCCAGCCGTGGGCTTTGGTATTCGCTGCGCGGTAGTAGGTGTCGTCGTTGTCAAATTTGCCCGCTTCGACGGCGACGTTGCGCCGTTTGGATTGGAACACCGACAACGAGGCGTTCAGACGGCCTTCGAGCCATTCGCCTTTCAGTCCAGCCTCGACGGTGCGGCCGGTAATCGGATCGATGGGGCGGCGGTTGATGTCTGTTTCGCCGTTTTCGTGCGGCATAAACAGGCGGCTATAGGAGGCGTAGGCGGAGAGGTTGTCGGTGAGGTCGTAGGTGATGCCGGCGTAGGGGGCGAAGCGGCCTTCTTTGGCTTCCGTATTCGGGCTGCCGCCAACCGGTATGGCTTGGTAATGGTAGCGGGCGTAGTTGGCGCCCAAAAGCAGCGAGAGTTTGTCGGTGGCGTGCAGGCGGGTGGCGGCATAGCCGCTGATTTGGCGTGTTGCGATGGTGTCTCCCTCCCATTTCCAGTCGTTGACGGAAGCGATGGCGGGATAGTCGCGGTGGCGTATGAAATCGTAGATGTCGTCTATGGAATAGTTGCTTTCTTGGTTTGCCCAGGCGCGTTTGTCCCGCGTGCGGTAGCCTCCGATGCCGAATACGGCTTCGTGTTTGCGCCCCCATAAATCGTATTGCCCGTTGAGCTTGAAGCTGAAGGCATGGCTGACGATATTGTCGGCCATTTTATAAAAATTGGCTCCGGCTGAGCTGTCGTCGTGCCTGAGATAGTTGTATGGGGCGTCACCCATGCCGGGATTGAGGGTTTTCTCACGGTTGTAGCGGTATTCCAGCTTGGCTTTCCAGTTGTTTTCAAAGCGGTGTTCCAGTCCGGTAAAGAGTTCCGTCGCGCGTTCCCTATACCTGCTGCCTTTGATTTTGTTGTTGTCACGGATGCCGAAGCGGGTGGGGTAGCCTGCACTGTCGTAAACGGGCAGGTCCCCGCCGTAAAATTCTTTTTCGCGCGCGCGCTGGTGGTTGATGCCGGCGTAGGCGGTGGTTTGCGGCGAGAAATCGTATTCGGCAATGCCGTAAACCATGTCGGAGCGGTTGCGCGAACCCTCGGTCCAATGTCGCCCGCCCTCGGCGTTGACCACGGCGCGACCGCGCAGGCTGCCGTCGGCATTGAGCGGGCCGGACACGTCGGCCTCGGCATTCCAACGCCGCCATCTGCCGATGCCGACGGAAATTTCAGCCTGCTGCTCTTTGGTCGGACGCTTGCGTACCAGGTTCACCGTCGCGCTCGGGTCGCCCACGCTGCCCTGCAAGGCGGAAGTGCCGCGCACGACTTCCACCCGCTCGTACGCGCCCGAGTTCAGCAGTTGGTTGCCGTCGATTTCGGTGGTCATGCCGTCTATCTGGTAATCGTTGACCGCCTCGCCGCGCGCATACATGTTGGTTACCGCATAGCGCGAACTTGCCGGATTGCCGCTGATACCGTTGACCCATGAGAGCGCGTCGTAAACGCTGCGCTTGCCTTGGTCCTTCATCTGTTTGTCGGTTACCACGCTCACGCTCTGCGGCACCTCGCGCAGCGTCAGCGGCATCCCCGTCGCGGCGTAAGTGCCCGAAGTGGTATAGCCCTTGTTCAACGACTTCTGCCGCTTACCGCGCACGGTAACAGTGGAAAGGGTGACTGCTGCCGGTTCGGCATCGGCGGGAACGTATGCGTCCGCCGCCTGCGTGCAGACAGGCAGGATAAGTAACAGCGGCGCGCTCAAATGGTAAAACTTCATTGCTACAAATTCTCCTTTTCAAGTTCAAACAATAGATTGATAGGATTGATAATAATTTTTGTATAAAATTTGGTAATTTTGTTTCATTTTGTTTTATGCGGAAGACGGGGTAGAAAAATGCGAAACAGGCAGGACGCTATGATGCGGTGAACAGGGATAGGAAAAAGAAATGACAGAGGGTTTGTAAAAGTTTGGAAAGGGGATATTGAATACCGTCATTCCCACCTCAGTCTACGCGAAGGCAGGCTGAGACGAGAATCCAACACTTTGGATTTCTGGAATCTCTGGAAAATTACTGCAGCCCGTCAGTTCGTTGTTTAATTGGGTTAAATTGGCAAACAAGCGTCGAATTTTGTTACACTCTGGTTTCTTTACACTTCACACTCACACATCACATAAGGAGGCTTTATGGCATTAATGGACAGTTTGTTGAACGCGGCGGCGCAAGCCTTGGGCGGCAAAGATGAAAACGGACAAAGCTCGCTGACCGACATGGCGATGAATTTGGTACAACAACAAGGCGGCGTGGGCAATCTGATTAATCAGTTGCAACAAGGCGGGCTGGGTGATGTATTAAATAGCTGGGTTTCCAACCAACAAAGCAACCTGCCCGTATCCGGCAGCGATTTGCAAAATGCTTTGGGCAGAGATGCCATCAGTCAAGTGGCGCAAAAATTCGGTCTCGACAGCCAGCAAGCCGGCGATATGCTGGCGCAGATTCTGCCCAATCTGGTGGACAAAGCCACGCCGAACGGTTCTGCGCAGGATGCGGACGGATTCGGTTTGGACGATATTGCTTCGGCGATATTGAAAAACTTTACCAAGTAAGCAGTAGGAAAAATACAAAAAGGTCGTCTGAAAAACGTTTTCAGACGACCTTTTTATATGGTTCAAATTATCTCTTACTTCTTCGCCGCCCTTCTCGCGCGGATGACTTCGACCACGCCCGGCAGGATGGAAATCACGATAATCGCGACCATCACTAAAGCCAGATTGTTTTTGACAACCGGAATATTGGCGAAGAAATAACCGGCATAGGAAAACGACAAGACCCACAATACCGCGCCGATGATGTTGTAGCGGATGAAGGTACCGTAGTGCATACTGCCCATGCCCGCGACAAACGGGGCGAACGTCCGCACAATCGGGACGAAGCGGGCGATGATGATGGTTTTACCGCCGTGTTTTTCGTAGAACGCGTGGGTTTTCTCCAAATAGGACTGGCGGAAGATTTTGGAATCGGGGTTGGCAAAGAGTTTGCGCCCGAAAAATTTGCCGATCATGAAGTTGGCGGCATCACCCAAAATCGCGGCGGCCAAAAGCAGCGCAATCATGACATGAATATTCATGCTGCCGACCGCGGCAATCCCGCCCGCGGCAAACAGCAGCGAATCGCCCGGTAGAAACGGCGTAACCACCAAGCCGGTTTCGCAGAAAATAATCAAAAACAACACCGCGTAAATCCATACGCCGTATTGCGCGGAAATCTCGACCAAATGCTGGTCGATGTGGAGGATAAAATCAATAAGGGTCGAAATCACGAGATTTTCCTGAAATAAAAAAGACAGGGGTCGTCTGAAAACAGACGCGTTGCCAAATGTCTGCCATTGTATATGAAACCCATGCCGCGCGCCCCTTTTTCAGACGACCCTGCGCCTTGATGCGCCCTGACAAAACAACGTACAATAAACCCGATTCCAACCCATCCGGTATGCCTTTGTGAACCAGCTTATTTTCGACTTCGCCGAACGCGGCTATCCCGGTTTCGACAAATTCCTCGGAACGGAAAATGCCGAACTGGTCTATGTGTTACAGCATAAACACGACCCGTTTATCTACGTCTGGGGCGAAGAAGGCGCGGGCAAAAGCCACCTGTTGCGCGCGTGGGTCGCCCAAGCGCTCGACGCGGGGAAAAAAGCCGTCTATATCGACGCCGCCGCCACGCCGCTGACCGAAGCCGCTTTTGAAGCCGAATACCTCGCCATCGACCAAATCGAAAAACTGGGCAACGAAGAACAAGCCCTCCTGTTTGCCGTATTCAACCGCTTCCGCAACAGCGGCAAAGGCTTTCTGCTGTTAAGCTCCGAACACACCCCCCAACAGCTCATCATCCGCGAAGACTTGCGCACCCGCATGGCGTACTGCCTCGTTTACGAAGTCAAACCCCTGACCGACCGAGAAAAAATCGACGCGCTCGTCAGCATGGCGGCGGCGCGCCAAGTGACCATAGACCCCGAAATCTTCGAATACCTGCTCAACCACTGGCGGCGCGACATGGACAGCCTGATGCAGATGCTCGACACGCTGGACAACTACGCCGTTACCATGGGCAAACGCATCACCCTGCCGCTTCTTCGCCAGCTTTTGAAACAACAGGAAACCCAATGAAAAACCTCGCCATCTTCGACCTCGACAACACCCTCATCAACACCGATTCCGACCACTCTTGGCCGCAATACCTCATCAAAAAAGGGCTGGTTGACGCTGCCGAAACCGAAGCGCAAAACGAAAAATTCTACCGCGACTACCAAAACGGCTGCCTCGACATCGACGCCTTCCTCAAATTCCACCTCGCCCCGCTCGCCCGTTACAGCAAAGAAGAGCTGGCGGAATTTCACCGCGAATTTATGGCGGAATTCATCACACCCCACATCTCGCCCATGCAGCGTATGCTGGTGCAGAGCCACCAAATGGCGGGCGACGAAACCCTCGTGATTTCATCGACCAACGAGTTCATCATCACCCCCATCTGCCACCTTTTCGGCATCACCAACATCATCGGCACCCAACTCGAAACCGGTGCCGACGGCCGCTACACCGGCAACTACATCGGCACGCCCAGCCTCAAAGAAGGCAAAATCACCCGCCTGAACCAATGGCTCGTCGAACGCGGCGAAACGCTCGAAAGCTATGGCAAAACCTATTTTTACAGCGACTCCAAAAACGACCTGCCGCTGCTGCGCCTCGTCAACGAACCCGTCGCCGTCAACCCCGATGCCGAGTTAGAAAAAGAAGCCAAAGCAAAAGGTTGGCCGATATTAAACTTCAAATAAGCAAAACCGCACCCGCCGCCAAACGGATGCAATACCGTAACGTGGGCTTCACCCACGAAAACAAAAGGTCGTCTGAAAAAAACAAATCCCTCTAAAATCTCTACAAATCTACAAATAAGGAAAACAATATGCCCATCCGCGCCATCATCCCCGCCCTACTGCTTGCCTTTACCCTCCCCGCCGCCGCGCAAACCGTCAATCCGGCAGAATACGCCCCCGCATCCGAAAATCCCGCGCAACCCATCAAACCCGTCAAACTGTCTATCTTGGTTTCCCCCGAAGGCAAAGCCGTAGAAGTCAGCATCCTCGAATCCAGCGGTTATGAAGGACTCGACGAAACAGCCGTGGCAACCGCCAAAAAAGACAAATACAAAGCCGCCGGATACTGGGTGAAATATAAAGGAACCATCGAGTTTAAAAACCAATAGGTCGTCTGAAATGTCCGCATTCAAACCCGTCATCGTTACCACCACCGCCCCGACCCGCGAAGAAGCCGAAAAAATCGGCGGCCTGTTGCTGGAAAAGCAACTTGCCGCCTGTGTGCAATACGAAGCCATCACCAGCCAATACCTTTGGAACGGCGAAATCTGCCGCGACGACGAAATCCGCATCACCATCAAAACCTCGCGCCACTGCTACCACGAAATCCAAAAAAACATCATCGCCAACCACAGCTACGACTGCCCGCAAATCCTGATGCAAAACGTCTCGCGCGGATACGCTCCCTATTTGCGCTGGCTGAAACAGAATTTAGGTTGATAAAACAGCCGCGTCGTATGAAAAACGCCCAAGCATCATTATGAATTTACAGGGAAGTCCACTATAATGACGGCTTTTGATTTTCAGACGACCTTATAGTGGATTAACTTTAAACCAGTACGGCGTTACCTCTCCTTACCGTACTACCTGTACTGTCTGCGGCTTCGTCGCCTTGTCCTGATTTATGTTAATTCCACTATAAGTCTGCATCCGCAATCCCAAACCAAAAGGAAACCCATGTTCCGCACCATGCTCGGCGGCAAGATACACCGCGCCACCGTTACCGAAGCCGACCTCAACTACGTCGGCAGCATCACCATAGACCAAGACCTGCTCGACGCCGCAGGCATCCTCGTTAACGAAAAAGTCGCCATCGTCAACAACAACAACGGCGAACGCTTCGAAACCTACACCATCCCCGGCGAACGCGGCAGCGGCGTCGTCTGCCTCAACGGTGCCGCCGCACGGCTCGTCCAAAAAGGCGACATCGTCATCATCATGTCCTACGTCATGCTGTCCGAACCCGAAATCGCCGCGCACGAACCCAAAGTCGTCCTCGTGGACGAACACAACAAAATCTGCGACATCCTCTCCTACGAGCCGCCGCACACCGTCCTATAAAACACAAAGGTCGTCTGAAACCGCAAAATCCGCTTTCAGACGACCTTTCAGCCATTTTCAGACGACCTTCGAGAAAGCCCCATCATCATGAACATCCGCATCAACAACCTCACCGTCAGCAACGACCTCCCCTTTACCCTGTTCGGCGGCATCAACGTCTTAGAAGACCTCGACTCCACCCTCAAAGCCTGCGAACAATACGTCAAAGTGACCGACAAACTCGGCATCCCCTACGTCTTCAAAGCCTCCTTCGACAAAGCCAACCGCTCTTCCATCCACTCCTTCCGCGGCGTCGGCTTGGACGAAGGCATGAAAATCTTCCAAGCCGTCAAACGCGAATTTGACGTACCCGTCATCACCGACGTCCACGAACCCTACCAATGCGCCCCCGTCGCCGAAGTCTGCGACGTCATCCAACTGCCCGCCTTCCTCGCCCGCCAAACCGACCTCGTCGTCGCCATGGCAAAAACCGGCAACGTCATCAATATCAAAAAACCACAGTTCCTCAGCCCCTCGCAGATGAAAAACATCGTCGAAAAATTCCAAGAAGCAGGCAACGGACAAATCATACTGTGCGAACGCGGTGCCAACTTCGGCTACGACAACCTCGTCGTCGATATGCTCGGCTTCGGCGTCATGAAGCAAACCTGCGGCGGCCTGCCCGTCATCTTCGACGTCACCCACTCCCTGCAAACCCGCGAATCCGGTGCCGCCGCATCCGGCGGACGGCGCGCGCAAGTGCTGGACTTGGCGCTCGCCGGCATGGCAACCCGCCTCGCAGGCCTCTTCCTCGAATCACACCCCAACCCCGACCAAGCCAAATGCGACGGCCCCAGCGCCCTGCCGCTCGCCCAGCTGGAAGACTTCCTGACCCGCGTCAAAGCCGTGGACGAAACCGTCAAATCCTTCGCGCCTATGGACATCCGTTAATGCGGCATGGCAAACGAAAGGTCGTCTGAAAATTGAATCGTCGGTTTACCTTGTGTAAACTGACGGTCAGGCGATTTTGTATTTCAATCGATTTTTCGATATAAAACAGTAAATACACAAACCATCAACATTGTGGGCAAACGCGAAAACCCCAAAAAACGGATTCGCCGCCTGCGCCCGATTCTTCAACTGCTCATTACATATAAGGAAAACAATATGAAAACATGGAAAACCCTACTTGGCGCCGCCGCGTTCACCTTGACCCTGACTTCTGCCGCCGTGGCGGAGACGGCTTATGTACCGGGTCTGCACGTTACCGAACCCAACCAGCTCGTTACCGCCAAAAAAGTCAAACGCAAAGACTTGTTCGGCATGTGGGGCAACACCAGTAAAAACGCTGACGGCTCCCTGCTCAACGCCAGCCTGATGCGCCCCGACGGTACCGGCCGCGACCTGATCCATTTCCAAGCAAATTCCGGCGATACGACCACCATTACCCAAGACTTCAAATGGAAATTCAGCCGTTGGAGACAAGAATTCCGTCAAACCATAACCAACTACACCGTCAGCCACAACGATGGCGCGCCCGAACAAAAACCTGACGAAATCGGCAAAACCGTCAAATTCAAAGTTCCGCTGCTGCTGAAGCTGGAAGGCAAACCCAACGTATTGGAGATGACCAATAAAGAAGGTACGGACAGCGTCCGCTATTACCGCTACAACGAGGAAGCCATGCCTGATCTGCTGAAAAAACTGGAAGCGCAATAATCCATCTTCCCAATACTGAAAGGTCGTCTGAAAACCTAATTTCAAGGTTTTCAGACGACCTCTTGTTTTCTGTTACCCCTTAAAGATTTATAGTTCTTTGTAACTAAAAACAATCATCAATAATATTTACATTTCGAAATAAAAAGAGTAAGGTTGCCTTGCTTTTCGGGCTTTCCGTTGGCTTTTGAACCGTAAACAATCAAATTTGAGGAAGAAACATGAAAAAATTATGGATACTTGGCGCATTGGGCTTGAGCATGGCGGCGCAGGCGCATGATTTGTGGGTGTCGGCTCCGGTGCGTTTGGATTCGGGCAGTACGTTGAAAGCGGATTTGGGTTACAGCCATGATTTCCCGAATGTCGAAAAAATCGCCGACGACCGTGTGCATATTTTCAAACCGCTGCAATTGACGGACAAATCCGGAAAAACCGTTGATTTGACGAATAAAGGTGAAAATTACCAATATGTTTCCAAATCCCGCCTGAAAGACGGCTCTTATTGGGTCGGCGCGGTGTACAAACCGACGTTCTGGTCGCAAAACAGTGAAGGCTGGAAACAGAAAACCTTGAAAGACCTGCCCGGCGCGACTTATTGCGAACAGGCTCAGATGTTCGGCAAGGCGTTTTTGCAAGTGGGCAGCGCAGGCGTGGATGAAAGCGTGTTGACCCGTCCGGTCGGTCATGAATTGGAACTGGTTCCGCTGAAAAATCCGAATGAAGTCAAGATAGGCGGTCTGTTGCCGGTTAAAGTGCTTTATAAAGGCAAACCGTTGGCAAAAGCGACGGTAACGGCAAGCTCGGATACGCTGGCGGAAATGGATTTGGCGGCTACGCACGACCACCGCGAGCCGCAAGGTTTTTCAGGGAAAACGGATAAAGACGGCGTCGTCAACGTGATTCCTTTGATTGAAGGTTTGTGGAAAATCAAAGCCGCCCATCAGGCGGATTATGCCGATAAAAGTGTTTGCCAACAAGACAATGCCTATGCAACGCTGATTATGCCCGTCGGAACGAAACGCGCGGCTGAACGGCATGAACACCATCATCATCAACACTAATTGAGTGTGAAAGATCAAAAAGGTCGTCTGAAAAAGTTTTCAGACGACCTTTCTTTATATAGTGGATTAAATTTATAGTGGATTTACAAACCCAATGCCTCAGCATGAAACTCGATATGCGAGTCGATAAAGCTGGCGATGAAGAAATAATCGTGTCCGTAGCCGGGGCGGACTTTATATTGCACATTGAAGCCGTTGGCGCGGGCGGCGTTGACGAAGGCTTCGGGTTGCAGTTCGTCGGGGAACAATGGATCTACACCGCCTTGGTCAATAAGTATCGGCAGCTTGCGGGAGGTCGTCTGAACGAGCGATGTGCTGTCGTAAGCCTGCCAAGCCTCCGATTCCGCGCCCAGATAGGCGGCAAACGCCTGCTTTCCGCCCCGGCTGGCGGTCGGATGGCACAAGGGGACGAACGCGGAAACAGCGGCATAGCGTCCCGGATTTTTCAGGGCGATGGAAAGCGCGCCGTGTCCGCCCATGCTGAAACCTGCGATGCTGCGTTCTTGGGTGGCGGGGAAATGCCGTTCCACCCAGTCGGGCAATTCGCGGCTGATATGGCTGTACATCTGATAATGCGCCGCCCACGGCTGTTCGGCCGCATCGACGTAAAATCCCGCGCCTTGTCCGATAAACTCGTCCGTACTGTCGCTGATATGGCTGCCGCGCGGCGAGGTGTCGGGAAAAACGACGATGATGTTCCATTGCGCGGCAAAACGCTGAATGCCGGTTTGGCGTATCAGTTCCGAGCCGTCGCCGTGCAATCCCGACAAGAAATACAAAACCGGCGCGGGATAGCCTTTCAATACTTGCGGCGGCAGGTAGATGCCGAAAGTCATATCGGTTTGGCAGGTTTTGGAAAAGCAGCGGTATTGCTCTTGATGACCGTTGAACATTTTGGCGCGGGAAAGCAGGTGTAATTCGTGTGCGGACATAGATAGTATGGCGTGAAAAAAGTGAAGGCATCATCTTAACAGAAAGATCGCGTTACGGGCTTTTAAAAACCTATCGAACGGTATGGTTTCAGACGACACCAATCTATACACAAACTCTGTGGATAAGTTTGTTGATAAGCTTTGGGTAATCGGAATTTTTGCTTTTGGAACAACCCAAGCCTTTCGGCGCTTAAAAAATAGTCAAATAAAATACAATAAAATCAAT
The DNA here is from genome assembly GCF_001838645.1 of Neisseria sp. HMSC70E02. Classification (NCBI taxonomy): domain Bacteria; kingdom Pseudomonadati; phylum Pseudomonadota; class Betaproteobacteria; order Neisseriales; family Neisseriaceae; genus Neisseria; species Neisseria sp. HMSC70E02. The sequence goes on from NZ_KV838147.1 coordinate 19,191, forward strand.
TGGTTATAAAAATAATAAATTTTAAAGCCTTTTTGGGAAAAATTTATAAGCAAAACAAGCCAATGCGGGATTGTGTATAAAAAGTGATTGACACGCCCGATAAATGTCAAATGAGTTGACTGAACAAGCAAGGCAGCGGCGACCTCCCTATGGGGAAAAACTTCAATCCCCCTGCCTTTCGCGTTACAATACGCGCTTACTTTTTTACACAGAAAAACACACCATGAAAGCCAGCCAATTTTTCATTTCCACCCTGAAAGAAGCCCCTGCCGAAGCCGCGCTTGCCAGCCACAAGTTGATGATTCGCGCCGGTCTGATTAAAGCCAACGCATCCGGCCTTTATACTTGGATGCCGATGGGGCTGCGCGTGTTGCGTAAAGTCGAAAACGTCGTGCGCGAAGAAATGGCGCGCGCGGGCAGCGTGGAGTTGCTGATGCCGGTGGTGCAGCCTGCCGAGCTGTGGCAGGAATCCGGCCGCTGGGAATTTTACGGTAAAGAACTGCTGCGTCTGAAAGACCGCCACGACCGCGATTTCTGCATGGGTCCGACCTGCGAGGAAGTCATCGCCGACATCGTGCGTAAAGAAATCAACAGCTACAAACAGCTGCCGAAAAACTTTTACCACATCCAAACCAAATTCCGCGACGAAGTGCGTCCGCGCTTCGGCGTCATGCGCGCGCGCGAGTTCGTCATGAAAGATGCTTATTCCTTCCATGCCGACTACTCCTCGCTTCAGACGACCTATGATGCCATGTACGACGCTTACTGCCGTATCTTCACCCGTCTGGGCTTGGAGTTCCGCCCCGTCGCCGCCGACACCGGCAGCATCGGCGGTACCGGTTCGCACGAGTTTCAAGTGTTGGCGGAAAGCGGCGAAGATGTGATTGCATACAGCGACACTTCTGATTACGCCGCCAATATCGAACTGGCACCTACCTTGCCGCTCAAAGGCGAACGCGCGGCCGCTCAGACAGAGCTGACCAAAGTACACACGCCGAACGTCAAAACCATTGATTCACTGGTTGACTTCCTTAGCATTCCGATTGAAAAAACACTGAAATCCATCGTAGTCGAAGGCGAAAACGAAGGCGAAATCGTCTTATTGCTGTTGCGCGGCGACCATGAGTTCAACGACATCAAAGCCGAAAAACTCGCAGGCGTGAAATCGCCGCTGACCATGGCAGACCCTGCCGCCATCCGTGCGCAGTTCGGCGCAAACGGCGGCTCGCTCGGCCCTGTTGGCTTTAAAGGCAAAGTCTATGCCGATTTCGCCACCGAGAAAGGCGCGGACTGGGTCATCGGCGCGAACGAAGACGACTACCACTATACCGGCTTCAACTTCGTCCGCGACGCCGCCGAGCCTGAATTCGTCGATTTGCGCAACGTCGTCGAAGGCGACGAAAGCCCCGACGGACAAGGTCGTCTGAAACTGGCGCGCGGCATCGAAGTCGGACACGTCTTCCAATTGCGCGACAAATACACCCAAGCCATGAACGTAAACTTCCTCGACAACAACGGCAAATCGCAAATCATGGAAATGGGCTGCTACGGCATCGGCATCACCCGCGTCGTTGCCGCCGCCATCGAGCAGAACAACGACGAAAAAGGCATCATCTGGACAAAAGCGATGGCACCGTTTGAAGTCGTTATCGTACCGATGAACTACAAAAAATCAGACGCCGTGCGCGAAGCCGCCGACAAAATTTACGCCGAACTGCTGGCTGCAGGCGCGGATGTATTGTTGGATGACCGCGACGAACGTGCAGGCGTGCTGCTGAATGACTCCGAGCTTCTGGGCATCCCGCACCGCATCGTCATCGGCGACCGCGCCTTGAAAGAAGGCAATGTCGAATACGCCGAACGCCGCGACAATCAGGCACAAACCGTGGGCTTGAATGAAATCGCCGACAAAGTATTGGCTGCATTGAAAGACTAATGACGGTTTAAAACGGATGCAGATGAAAGAAGGTCGTCTGAAAACTGGAAACAGGTTTCAGACGACCTTCTTTATTTTGAAATCAAAATCAGCAGTAAAAATCAGGAAAACACATGATTATTTAGTCAAGTATGTTTTTACCACCTCTGCTATTTTTATGAAAAAGATGGGCGGCGCTACTAATGAATCTGAAAATTCAAGCTGGACGGCAACTTTGGCTTCGCGTATGTTCAAAGTGTATTTAGATGTATAGCTGCAATGATTCGAGATATTTTATTATCGTAACTTTCACGGATACCAACAACCATGCCTTCCAGCCCTTTTCCTCTTTCAGTTTGTCCGGAAAATGTGAATGACCTTATCCGCAGTCTGAACATGTTTGCACCTGTCTTGCAGGTATTGCCCAGTACGGTGTTTTTTGTAAAAAACATGCGGGCGGAGTATGTCTATGCCAACGATACGCTGTTGCACCGCTTACAATTGTCAGATATGGCGGCTTTGATTGGGAAAACATCGGAAGACCTGTTTCAGTCGGAATGGGGACAACGTTATACACAGCAGGACAGGGAAGTTTTGAACGACGGCAAAATCATCAACAATAAGCTGGAGCTGCATACTTATGCTTCGGGAGAACTGGGCTGGTGTATCACGCATAAAATGCCGGTGCGCAATCCTTTGGGTGAAATTATTGCCATGCTTGGTGTGTCTGTGGATGTGGAAACCAATGACAGCAACCGCCCTGAGCTGAATAAAAAAGTCGCGCTGATTGAAAAATACATTGCCGGCCACTTCGACCAAAACATAAAAATGAAAGACTTGGAAGCCGTTTCACGTCTTTCCACCGCCCAAATCGAGCGTTATTTCAAAAAGATTTTCCACATCACACCTTCGCAATATATTCAAAAAATACGCATCGAAGCAGCCATGGCGATGTTGGAAACAGGCTTGTCGGTAACGGAAATTTCTGCCCGCTGCGGCTATTCAGATCACAGTGCATTTACGCGTCAGTTTAAGGCATTGGTAGGATTGGTACCATCTGAATTTAAGAAATCAAGATAACAGTAACCGTACGGAAATGCCTGTCTGAAAATAGTTTTCAGACAGGCATTTTTTGTTTTAAGTGTGTCTGAGTGTGCACATTTCCGCATAAAAAACGGGAAATTCATCAAGACGGCAGCAGCAGCGATTTTGTAAGGTTAACGGAAGTTTTTTAGCGATAGGATTTTGCTATGCCGCATACCGAATATACTTTTTCCGTGATTGACTCCCATACCGGCGGTGAGCCGACCCGTGTAGTGTATGACGGATTTCCCGAGCTTTCCGGCAACAGCCCGCAAGAGCAGTGCGCAGATTTTGCCAAACGTTTCGACCATTTGCGTCGTGCGCTGATTTTGGAGCCGCGTGGTTCGGAGGTTTTGGTAGGGGCGTTGTTGTGCAAGCCGAAATCCCCCGCCTCTAGCGCCGGTGTAATTTTCTTTAACAACAGCGGTTATTTGGGTATGTGCGGCCACGGCACCATCGGTTTGATTAAAACGCTGCAACACCTCAAACGCATTGATATCGGCACGCATACCATCGAAACGCCGGTGGGCGATGTGCGCTGTACGCTGCATGAAGACGGCTCGGTCAGCGTGCGCAACGTGCCGTCTTACCGCTACCGTAAAGATGTGTCGCTTGACGTTGAGGGCATTGGCAGCATCACCGGCGATATTGCTTGGGGCGGTAACTGGTTTTTCTTGGTGAATGACCACGGCTGCACCATCGCGCCCGACAATCTGGAGCAATTGACTGATATTTCATGGCGCATCCGCACCGCGCTGAATGCGCAGGGCATTACCGGCAAAGATGGGCAGGAAATAGACCACATCGAGCTGTTCGGGAAAACCGATAATGCAGACAGCCGCAGCTTTGTGCTCTGTCCCGGCAAAGCTTACGACCGCTCGCCTTGTGGCACGGGCACCAGCGCGAAGATGGCCTGTTTGGCTGCAGACGGCGTGTGGCCATCTGAAAAAGAGTGGGTGCAGGAAAGCATAATCGGCAGCCGCTTTGCTGCTTCTTATGAAACACTTTCAGACGACCTTCATTCGGAAGGTCTGATAATCCCCACCATCAAGGGAGAGGCACATATTCATGCGGCATCGGAAATTTTTGTAAACGCGGATGATCCGTTCCGCTACGGAATTGAAACATCATGAGCAGCCAAATTTTTTCTGCAGCCGTGGTTGGCGGCGGCATCGTCGGATTGAGCATCGCGCTGGAATTGCAGCGTTGCGGCGAAAGCGTACTGTTGTTAGAGCGGGACACTGTATGCGGAGGAGCATCTTATGGCAATGCCGGGCATATCGCCACCGAGCAGGTGTTTCCGATTGCATCGCCGGACGTGCTCAAGCAACTGCCGAAAATGCTGCTCGACCCGCTTGGACCGTTGCGGCTGGACTGGAAATACCTGCCTAAAATCACGCCGTGGCTGTTCAGCCTGCTGTACAACCTTACGCCCAAACGCTTCCAGCACAGCCACCGCGCCCTGATGGCACTAAACAGTCTTGCTTTGGCTGCATGGAGGAAGTTTGCACAAGAATGGAGAGTGGAACAACATATCCGTATCGACGGTTCGCTGTTGGTGTGCGAAACCGAAAACGGGCAATCAGCGTTACAGAAACACGGCAGGGTGTTGAATGAATTAGGTGCGGTCAACGAATGGCTTGACTATGCCGGTCTGCATGAACGCGAACCTGCGCTGGCCGATACGCAACGCGGTGCGCTATTTTACCCTCATACCGGTCATGTGGTCGATTTGGCAGGTATGGCGGCTGATTTACAGCACGCTTTCATACAGGCGGGAGGTACGATCAGTGAACATACCGACGTTTCCGATATCCAATTATTTTCAGACGACCTGTTCCGCATCATAGGCGGTAGTAAGGCGTTTGAAGCCAAACATGTGGTGATTGCTGCCGGTGCGTTTTCTAAACCATGGTTGAAAAAACTGTGCGGCAGCGACGTACCGCTTGATACGGAACGCGGTTACCACCTGATGTTGCCGCAAAGCCTAAATATTTTGAACGTGCCGGTGAGCAGCTTTGAGCGCAAATTCATCATGACGCCCATGAACGCAGGCTTGCGCCTGGCCGGTACAGTGGAGTTTGCCGGGCTGGATGCACCGCCGAATATAGAACGGGCTCAGCAGCTCTTTCACTTGGCAGAATCTATGCTCAAAGGTCGTCTGAACCGGCAAGGTGCCGTGCCGTGGATGGGGTTCCGACCGTCGATTGCTGATTCTCTGCCGGTAATCGACCGAAAAGAAAACATTTTGCTGGCATTCGGGCATCAGCATTTAGGCTTAACCCAAGCACCGCTCACCGCAAAACTGGTGAAAGCCCTGTATTTTGGAGAACAGCCTGCAATAGATTTAAGCCCTTACCGTTTTAGCCGTTTCTGAAGCGAACAAACCGAATCACGATTCATTTCAAGAGGAGAAACATATGAATATCGAAGGTATTTTAGTTCCCATCGTTACCCCGTTTACCGCCGACAATCAAGTGGATACCACGCTGCTGGCCGAATTGGTGGACGCGTTTATTGCTAAAGGCGTGCGCGGCATCGTAGCCTGCGGCACCACGGGTGAGTATTACGCTTTGTCGGAAGCCGAGCGCGAAACCGTATTGACCACCATCGTGAAGGCCGCTGCCGGCCGTTGTACGCTGATTGCCGGTGTCAGCGATATGTCGAGCGAAGTGGCTGCACAACGCGCCGCCCGAGCTAAAGAATTAGGCTACGACGGGCTGATGTTGTCGGCGCCGCCATACAGCCTGCCGTCGCAGCAAGGCATTATCGAGCACTTTGAATATGTGGCGTCTAAAACCGACTTGCCGATTATTCTCTACAACTTTCCCGCGCGCATCGGCGTAGAACTCGAATTTGAAACTGTGGTGCATTTGGCGAAGCATCCCAACATCGTCGGTATCAAAGAAAGCACTGGCAATTTCTCTAACGCGCTGCGTATGATCCAGGCGAAATTCGACAATTTCCAAGTCGTGTGCGGCTGCGACGACCAACCTTTGGATTTCTTCTTCTGGGGCGTGAAAAGCTGGATTGCAGGTGCGGCCAATGTGTTCCCGGGTGAGCAGGTTGCCCTGTTTAACGCCGCCCAAGCCCAAGATTGGGATAAAGCCCGCCAGATTCTTACCGACCTTTATCCCGCCCTGCATTCGATGGAGTCGGGCGACTACAACCAAAAAGCTAAAATCGGCTGCTTAAACGGTACCAAACCCGCCGGCAAAGTGCGCCTGCCGCTGCACAATCTGACCATGCAGGATGCTGCTGAATTTACGGCTTTGTTGAAATAAAGGAGCTACCACATGAGAACCATTGAACAAATCTTCGAGGCCGCCAAAACAGGCAGCCTGTGGGCGGGAAATTTGATTCCGAACCACGCCGATTCGGGCAGAAAGCTGGAAAACCGCACGCCCATCGACAATTCACTCATCGGTTACATCGCCGACGGCAGTGAACAGGATATAGATGCCGCCGTGCGTGCCGCGCGTTCTGCGTTTTCAGACGACCTTTGGGCAGGCAAAAGCCCATCTGAAAAACGTGCCGTACTGCTGCGTTGGGCGCAGTTGATTGAAGAACACGCCGAAGAGCTCGCTGCGTTGGACTGTATCGACGCTGGCAAGCCCATCAGCGAGTGTATCAACACCGATATGCCCGCCACCATCGAAACCTTTTATTTCTATGCCGAATATGTGGATAAAGCCTTCGGTCGCGTTGCGCCAACCGGCAACGACGCACTGGGTTTGATTGTGTATGATCCGGTCGGCGTGGTCGGCGTAGTGTTGCCGTGGAACTTCCCCGCGCAGATGTTTGCATGGAAAGTGGCACCTGCTTTGGCGGCGGGCAATTCGGTGATTGTAAAACCTGCCGAACTGACTTCGCTGAGCGCCTACCGCATGGTGCAACTGGCGCATGAAGCGGGCGTGCCTGAAGCAGCGCTGACGCTGGTTTGCGGCTTGGGGGAAACGGTCGGCAAGGCTTTGGGTGTGCATCAAGATGTGGACATGGTGGCCTTTACCGGCTCGACCGAAGTCGGACGCTATTTCTTGGAATATTCGGCGCAAAGCAATTTGAAAGAAATCGTCTTGGAATGCGGCGGCAAAAGTCCGCAAATCGTGTTTGCCGATGCGGACATAGACAAAGCGGTACCGTCGATTTTAGCCGCCGCGTTCTGGAATATGGGCGAAAACTGCAGCTGCGGTTCGCGCCTAATTGTGGAAGCAAGTATCAAAGATGCCCTGCTGGCCAAACTTTCAGACGACCTCAAGCAAGGCTGGAAAGTCGGCGATCCACGCCTGCCTGAAACCAACCTCGGTCCGATGGTGGAAGAAGCTCATTTTGATAAGGTGTGCCGTTATTTCGATACCGCGCTGAAAGAGGGCGGCAAACTGATCACCGGCGGTCAAACCGGCGAAGGCTGGTATTTCGATCCGGCGATTATCGACGGTGTAACTGCGGATATGACGGTGTTTAAGGAAGAAATATTCGGCCCGGTGCTGGCGGTAACCACATTCAGCAGCGAAGAAGAAGCCGTCCGTTTGGCAAACCAATCGGATTACGGTCTGGCCGCTTCGTTCTACACATCCAATGTAAGCCGCGCCCACCGTGTTGCTCGCAAAATTCAGGCAGGTACGGTATCGGTAAACGGTTTTTCAGAAGGCAGTATTGCCACACCGTTTGGCGGTTATAAACAATCCGGTTTCGGCGGTCGCGACAAAGGTGTGGAAGCGTTTGAGCAATACACGCAGGCAAAAACCATTTGGTTTATGGAATAACACAAAATAAAGCTCAGGTCGTCTGAAACCGACAGGCTTGTAACAAACACAAACCTTTTTCCAGACGACCTCTAATAACTACACAAAACCGCAAAGGAGAAGAGATGGAAAAGATCGTCAGTACACTGGTGGATTATATCTGGGGCAACGGCTTGGTTTATCTGGCTTTAGCCGTCGGTTTATATTTCACTATTATTACTAGAGGAGTGCAGTTCCGCTATTTGCCTGAAATGATCCGCCTACTGAATGAAAAGCAGGAGTCCGGTGCGGGTATTTCTTCGTTTCAGGCATTCTGCATGTCGCTGTCGGGACGCATTGGTGTCGGCAACATCGCCGGCGTAGCGACCGCTATTGCCGCAGGCGGTCCGGGCTCTGTATTTTGGATGATTGTGATGGCTCTGTTGGGTGGTGCCAGCGCGTTTGTAGAATCCACTTTGGCGCAGATTTATAAAACCAAAGTCGGTACGGAATACCGCGGCGGCTCTCCTTATTATATCGAGCGCGGCTTAAAGATGAAAGCCTTTGCAGTGCTGGTAGCCGTAGTGATTTTCCTGAGCTACGGCGTGTTAGTGCCGGGCATTCAGGCCAATACCATTGCTACATCGTTTGAGAACGCCTTCGCACTGCCTGCATGGAGCACCGGTGCTGCAGTTTCCATGATATTGGCGTTTCTGATTTTCGGCGGCACCAAACGCATCGCCCGTGCTGCTGACCGCATTATCCCCCTAATGGCGTTAGGTTATGTAGGCTTGATGCTGATTGTGTTGATAAACCACGCATCTAAAATCCCCGAAACCTTAAGCCTGATCATCGGTAGCGCATTCGGTACGGACGCGGTATTCGGCGGAATTGTCGGTAGCGCGATTTCCTGGGGGGTGCGTCGCGCCGTGTTCTCAAACGTAGCCGGTGCAGGCGAAGCAACGTTCAGCTCGGCTGCCGCTGAAGTAAGCCATCCTGTGAAACAAGGTTTGGTGCAAGGCTTTTCGGTGTATATCGATACCGTGATTGTCTGCACCTCCACCGCTATCATGATTCTGATTACCGGTATGTATAACGTACATCCGGTCGGCATGAAAACGCCGCTTGTGGAAAATATTCCCGGCGTGGAAGCCGGCTCTGCTTACACGCAGGCTGCATTGGGTACTGTGTTCGGTAATTTCGGCGGCGCATTTGTGGCGGTAGGCATCTTCTTCTTTGCCTTTACCTGCCTGCTGGCTTATTACTACATCGCCGAAACTGCGCTGCTCTATCTCGACCAAAAGCTGAAATACCCGATACTCAGTATGATTCTGCGGTTGGTGTTTTTAGCGGTGGTGTTTACCGGCAGCGTACAGTCCGCCAGCCTGATGTGGGGCTTGGGTGATATAGGCTTCGGCAGCATGTGTTATCTCAACCTGATTGCTATCGTATTTCTCAGTAAACCCGCCTTACGTGCGCTGCATGATTACGACCGCCAGAAAAAAGCCGGCCTTGATCCGGCGTTCGACCCGCGTGTAGCCGGGATTGAGAATGCCGAATTCTGGATAGAACATATGCAACAACATGATAGGCGCTAAGTTTGCTCCGTTACGATAGATGAGCAAAGTAGTTGGAGGATCTAGGTTTTAAGTGCAACATCTGATTTAATTGAGCAAACCCGTTTAATAAGTACCTCATTTGGTGCCGAATAACACAACAGTTATGTAGGTGTGTTGTTCGGCACTACTGTATATGGTGTACCAGGACATGTCTAAATTTGCCTGAAATCCTTCCCTTTCAAAAAATACTGTCAAAGCGGCTCATTAGTATTTTCATTCGATTCCTGATCCCACTAATGTGCACTAGACTTCCTGCTTGGAAAATCTTTGCACTTCAAATCCAAATGTGTGAACTCTGCGTTCAGTCGGACAACTGCCGTTTCAAAAACCAATCGCCGAACGGCCAGTCCACGCTGTCGAGCAGGTTTTTGGTAATCAGCCCCAGCTCGGTATCGCCTTCAATTTGCAGTTTGCGGTTGAAAAACAAAGTATCGGGGTCTTCCTCGCGCATCATCATGCGCATAAAGTCGATGCCGTTGGCGGCAAGGCGCAAATCGGGCGTGCCGAAGAAGTCCGCATCGATAAATTTTTCGGCATTGGCAGTGAAACGCACCTTGATGCCTGCGTCCAATACGTCGATTTCGAATTTTTTGCCGTCAAACAGGCTCATGTCGGCGGGCAGCAATCCGCGTTTGAGCATGGTGTTGAGGGCAAAAACCAAAGCGAAACGCGGCGGCCTGCCCGGTAATTTACCGCCGATTTTTCCCGCCCATGCGGGCAATACGATTTCAGGCAACGCCATAATATTCCTCCTTCACGGCTTCGATACCCGGTTGGCCGTGCCAATAGCCGTCCACCAGCGTGCCGGTGGTCAGTCGTTCCAATTCGGGCAGCGCATCCGCCAATGCGGCTTTGCCGTCCAATACGTCGCGGTGGATACGGACGATTTCCGTCATACCGTGCATTTGCGGCGACAGGCGCAGCATGTTCACACCGATTTGCCGCAAATCCTCATGGTGCGGCAGCAGGTTTTGGCAGCCGTAAGACATGGTTTGGATGCCGTTGATGGTTAAAAACGGCTTGCCCTCGCGGGTATTCATGTCCATGCCTTGTTCGTAATCCAAGCAGCGGAATTCACAGCCGTCTTTGTTCAGGTTGTAATGCCGCGCGGTAAAGCAGCGTGAAGAGTACGCCAAAGGCATTTTGCCCCAAGCAAACAATTCCGTTTCAATGTCGTCTGAAGCCTTGATGATTTCGGCAACTTTATCACGGCTCAACTCGGACGGCGCAATCCAGCGATATGCGCCCAGTTTTTGGAACAGCGCCAGCGTGCTTTCGTTGTAAATGTTCAGGCTGGCGCCGGCGACAAAGGGAATGCCGTGCTCGCGCGCCAGCTTGACCGCGCCCATGTCGTTAGCTTCGACTTTGAATTTGTCCTGCCCCATGATTTTGCGCAGGCGTTTCAAATCGGATTCGCTTTCCAGCAGCACCTGCGACGACAGAATAATTTCCTTGCCGCTTTCCGCCAAATCTTCCGCCAGGCTGACCCAGTCGGCAAAACGCATTTTCTGGCGGCGCGAACACACCACTTCACCCAAATAAATGGTATCCACCGGCGCATCCAGCATGGCGGCGTAAAATTCCAGCAGCGCTTCCTTCTGCCAGAAAAACAAAACCGGCCCCAACGATAGTTTCATCGGATTCATTTTCCCTCCCCTTATTTCCACGGACGGCTGTATGCGCCCAAGGTCGTCTGATGCCCTTCCGAAACCTTGCTCAAAGCATTGTTCCATAGCGGATTGACTTTGAAATGTGCCGGATTGGCAGCGGCCGCATCCAAAGCCTGCCGCAGCGATTTGGTTACCTGCGCCGTGTACATCGGGCTGCGCTGGCGGCCTTCGATTTTGATGGCGGATACACCGATTTTGATGAGTTCAGGCAACATTTCCAAAACATTCAGGCTGGTCGGCTCTTCCAGCGCGTAATAGGTTTCGTCGTTCACCTCGAAACGGCCTTTGCACAAGGTCGGATAGCCTGCCGGTTCGTCCGGTTTGTATTGGTCGATTAACACTTGGTTCAGCCGCACATTCATACGGTCTGGCAGCTGCTCCCAGCGCACCGCCTTCGCCGGCGAACACACGCCTTGCATATTCGGCGATTCGCCCGTCGCATAACTCGATAAAATGCAGCGCCCTTCCACCATGACGCACAAACTGCCGAAACCGAACACTTCGATTTCCACATCCGTATTGTCAATCACATGCTTGACCTGATCCACGGTCAAAACGCGTGGCAGCACGGCACGGCGGATGCCAAACAGCTCCTTCATCATATTGATGGCTTCATAATTGGTCGCCGAACCCTGCACCGACATGTGCAGCCTCAAATCAGGATGACGCTCGGCGGCATAAGCCATAATCGCAGGGTCGGCGACGATTATCGCGTCCGCCCCCAGTTGCACCGCCGTATCGACAGCCCGATGCCACCGCTCGATTTGCCCCGCTTGGGCAAAAGTATTGATGGCCATCAGCACATTTCGGCCGCGCGCATGGGCGTAAGCCACCCCTTCCTGCGCCGATTTCATATCGAAATTCAGCCCCGGAAAATTGCGCGCATTTGTCGCATCTTTCAGCCCCATATAAACCGTGTCCGCGCCATTGTCCACCGCCGTCTTTAAAGCGGGCAGATTACCGGCGGGACAAACCAACTCAGGGATTTTCGGCATTTTGCGTTCCTCAACTCTTGTGGTTTGTTATTCGAAAATCAATATCTAGTATGATTTCGGGTATTTTAGAGATTTGGACACAAGATATTATGATTTAAATCAATTGTGAAATCAGGTTTGGATAGTGTATGTTTTAGTTAACATAATTTAACTATGTTAAATATCAAGCTAATCAGCGGGTTATCTTTTCCAGTTTGATAATATGAGATTAGTTATTATCTATTAAATTTATAGATTTTTACAATAAAAGGTCGTCTGAAACAGGTTTCAGACGACCTTTTATGTACTCAACGCGAATAATCGCACCTAGGGCTAAAATTATTCATTCGCAGCCCCAAACTGCCTATCTCCTCCATTCACTCCAACAGTCCATAATGGTACGCGGATGATTTTGAACCAGTTGTTTATAAAAAATAGCGAATCCGTCGGCTTTGGGATAAAAATGATAAGCAACTTGACTTCCATCCGCTCTAAACTCCAGCCGCCAAACATGAGTACCGAAAAGGGCCATCATCGTCCTACTCAAATAAATCAAATCTTGAAGAGGATGACGTGCTTTGATTTCACTGCCTTCACAAATGAAAATCTCGTTTTTGCCAAAATAAATCCGTTCGTTATCCAATAAATTACCGAGACTGATGCAGATGAGCGGTTCGTTTTCCCAAATGATTTCAGGCGCTGGCCGTACTCTGCGGGCAATCAGGATGAAAATGAAGCATCCGACTAAAAATATAAAAATGTATGCCATAGCTGATAAACTGAATAAATGATGATGAAACGCGGATAATCATATGGCAAATTTGCGTATTGGAAAACTCATTATCAATATCTTAATATTGTTTTGAGTAATCAGCCTTACCGACAAATTTCTTTTAATGAGCAAAATAAATAAAAATAAGAATTGATTGCATTTGTATTTTGAACTAAGATAGCCCATATTTCACACCTCGTCTGAAACGACCATGCGCTACCATTTCCCGATTTCCGTCGATATGTACGACTTTTTGACCACAGGCCGATTTGATTATCTGGAGATCGGGCAGACGGCGGAGATGATCCTGCAAATGTTCCCTGCACCCGAATGCGTGCCCAAAGGGCTTTTGGTAAAAAAGGGGTGGAACATTTGGCTCTACGGCGATATCGAATTGCATTTTTCAGACGACCGCCTGACTCAAATCCGGGCGGACTTCCAACCCGGCACCTCGCTGAACGGCGGGCGTTGGTTGAGCTTAAACCCTTGGTTTTTCAGGCACGCGGACAAGCTTGATTTGTATTCCGCCATTGCCAAACTTGTGCAACACCATATCGACTTCATCAAAATCGATACGCCTTCCGCCCTGATTTTGCGTTTGCAAAGCGGCGTAGAGCTGATGTTTGAAAAGTGCAATGGGCAGCGTCTGTTCGCTTTTTGCAAACAAAAAACCACCCTACCCCAATGGGCGCATGAAACGGCGTAGATTTAAAATCTTTAAAACCTGTTTGCCCCCTGATAAAAGGTCGTCTGAAAACCAAATACCGTTCAGACGACCTTCCTCTATCGTTTTCCGCTAAAATACCCGTCTCTTTTTTCTTCACAACCGTCTTCAATGTCCCAGCGCAAAATCATCCATATCGACATGGACGCGTTCTACGCATCGGTGGAACTGCGCGAGCAGCCGCATTTGAAAGGGCTGCCCGTGGTCGTCGCGTGGGAGGGCGCGCGTTCGGTGATTTGCGCCGCATCGTATGAGGCGCGGCAGTTCGGGCTGCATTCCGCGATGTCGGTGGCGACGGCGAAAAGGCTGTGTCCGCAAGCGGTGTATGTGCCGCCGCATTTCGATTTGTACCGTCAGGTTTCCGCGCAGATTCACGCCGTATTCAGGCGCTATACTGATTTAATCGAACCCCTGTCGCTGGACGAAGCCTATCTTGACGTGACCCATAATTTCAAAAACATCCCTTACGCCAGCGAAGTTGCCAAAGAAATCCGCGCCGCCATTTTTGCGGAAACCGGCCTGACCGCCTCCGCAGGCATCGCGCCGAACAAATTTTTGGCGAAAATCGCATCTGACTGGCGCAAGCCGAACGGGCAATTCGTCCTGCCGCCGCACAAAATCATGGCATTTTTGGAAACCCTGCCCTTGGGCAAAATCCCCGGCGTGGGCAAGGTAACGTTGAAAAAAATGCAGTCGCTGGGTATGCAGACGGCAGGCGATTTGCGCCGTTTCGAGCGCGGCGAACTGTTAAACCATTTCGGACGCTACGGCTACCGCCTTTATGATTTGGCACGTGGTACGGACGAACGCCCCGTCAAAGCCGAACGCGAGCGCCTCCAAATCTCCACCGAAATCACCCTGCCCGAAGACCTGTCGCTCGAACAGGCGGCAGGACACCTCCCTCACCTTGCCGAAGACCTGTGGCGGCAAATCGCACGCAAAAACGTCGAAGCCAAAGGCGTAACCCTCAAGCTGAAAACCCATGATTTCCGCATCATCACCCGCTCCCTGACCTACTCCTCCGTCCTGCCCGACACCGACGCCCTGCTTTGCGCCGCGCAAACCCTGATGCAGCGCGTGCCGCCCCAGCGCGAAGACGCTTTCCGCCTGATCGGCATAGGCGTGAACCACCTCGTGCCGAAAGACCAGCAGCAATCGCTTTGGTTATAAAGAAATAGAAAAGCATTCTTTCCCCTTCGCGTGAGACCGCCTGACAATAATGTTCCGTACAAACTTTCAGACGACCCCTTTGCCGCAAGAGGGGGTCGTCTGAAAACAAAAACCAAGGAACAAGCCAACCATGTCCCTCTTCCGCCCCCAGCTTTGGCGCATCCCGACAACAGGCGAAGCCGAACGGCGCCGGCTGCCCGAGTTGACCGCCACGCTCGAAACCCGCCTCAAACACATCGCCCGCCGCTATCCGCAAGCCGTCTTCGCCTCCAGCCTTGCCGTCGAAGACATGATCATTACCGACGCCATCTGCCGCCTGAAACTCCCCCTGCGCATCATCACCCTCGACACCGGCAAGCTCAATCCCGAAACCGCCGCCCTGATTACCGCCGTCAACGTCCGCTACCAAACCGAGCTGGAAGTTTTCCACCCCGACCCCGAAAGCGCGCGGCAGTTTGAGCAGGAATTCGGCGCAACCGCCATGTACGACGGCGTCGAGCTGCGCCGCCGTTGCTGCCACATCCGCAAAATCGAGCCGCTCAACCGCGCCCTGAAAAACGCCCCCGCCTGGCTGACCGGACAACGCCGCAGCCAATCGGCAACCCGCAGCGAATTGGATTTTGAAGAAACCGACCACAGCCGCAACATCGCCAAGTTCAACCCCATTTTCGACTGGGAAGAAAACGACGTCTGGGCATACGCGCAAGCCTACGACGTCCCGCTCAATGCCCTGTATTTCCAAGGCTACCCGAGCATAGGCTGCGAACCCTGCACCCGCCCCGTCAAAGCAGACGAAGACATCCGCGCCGGACGCTGGTGGTGGGAAAGCAAAGACAGCAAAGAATGCGGGCTGCACAAATAACCCTTGTCAGGCAAGGCAAAAGGTCGTCTGAAACCCAAATTCAGGTTTTCAGACGACCTTTTTCATAAGTCGGCTTTCCTTAAATTTTTAAGGGATGAAAAATAGGCATTTTCTATTTCAAATTATTATCAATTTTCAAAACGACAATATCGTTTTTTAAAAAATGAATTCGCCTTAACTTCATAGCCTTAACAGAATTAACCCAAGAAGGCTTGACCTAATGATTTAATATGGCTATTGTTAAATAAAAAATAACAATAATCTACATACGCACCGCAATGCTTTTTTCCCTCCTCCTTACAGAAAGGATATTGCAATGCCCTGCTTGAACCTCACGCTGCCTCGCCTGACTGTTTTCCTGCTGTCCACCTTCGCAGCATTCTCCGCCGCCGCACATGGAAACCACACCCATTGGGGCTACACCGGACACGATTCCCCCGAAAGCTGGGGCAGCCTGTCTGAAGAGTTCCGTTTGTGTTCCACAGGCAAAAACCAATCCCCCGTCAACATCACCGAAACCGTCTCCGGCAAACTGCCTGCCATCAAAGTCAATTACAAACCGAGCGCGGTTGACGTGGAAAACAACGGCCACACCATTCAAGTCAACTACCCGGAAGGCGGCAATACCCTCAGCGTGAACGGCCGCACCTACACCCTGAAACAATTCCATTTCCATGTACCCAGTGAAAACCAAATCAAAGGCCGCACCTTCCCGATGGAAGCCCACTTCGTCCACTTGGACGAAAACCGCCAGCCTTTGGTATTGGCAGTATTGTACGAAGCTGGCAAAACCAACGACCGCCTCGCGCCTATATGGAACGTGATGCCGATGAAAGAAGGAAAGGTAAATCTCGACAAAGCCTTCGACGCCGCCACCCTGCTGCCGAAACGGCTGAATTACTACCGCTTTGCCGGTTCGCTGACCACGCCGCCGTGCAGCGAAGGCGTATCGTGGCTGCTGTTGAAAACCTACGACCACATCGACCAGGCGCAGGCAGAAAAATTCACCCGCGCCATCGGTTCGCACAACAGCCGCCCCGTCCAGCCGCTTAACGCGCGCGTTGTCATTGAATAAACGGTAAAGCCGTAAATGAAAAGGTCGTCTGAAAACCAAATTTAGGTTTCAGACGACCTTTTTACATGATGGTCTAAGGTTTCAGAACACCGAATCCACCGCATATCCGAAGGAAGAATCGCAATGCAGCATCAATCATCAGGATGAAACCTTGCTGCTTCGCGTTCTTTCATAGCAGTTTCCTTATCCTTCAATTTTGCCCCCAAACCCAAGCGTTTTTCATATTCCGATTGCGGCGTGCCGTCCTCCTGCATACCAAATGCGCTGGCATTCACCCAAAGCGCAAGGACGGCAACTACGAAAGCAAAAAATCCTACGATATACCAAAACATTTCTTTTCCTATCATGGGTCAACAAACGGGAAGAAGACAGATTTCCCGTTTGACCGGCAGCTTGCTGCGGTTTGTGAAGGCAAAAATGTATCACAAATCCGGTCCGGTATAAATTGCCGATTTACCCCGCCATACTTCGTGTAAACCTTATCTCAATCGGCATTGCACACTAATGCTTTTACCAATCAGACGGTTATACAAACAAAAGCCGGTCTTTCCGCTCAAAGGTCGTCTGAAAACCCATATCTGCATTTCAGACGACCTAACGTCGGCATCCGAAAGCCTAACGGAACAAATCCAATGCCTTGACGAACACCATCACCACGCCGTAAGCCAGCGGGACGCCGACCAACGTCCAACGCCACCAAACCGAAAAACCGCCTGCCGCAACTTTTTCCTGCAGCAAGTAGGCATCGGAAACGGCGGTTTCGTCATCGGGATTGCCGCTGTGCGCCGCTGTTTTAATGTCGGTTTCGTGGTGTTTTTCATGAACCGATCTGACGGCAAGGTTGCACAGCAATCCGACAATCAACAATCCCGCCATGATATACATGGTAACGCCGTATGCCTGCGCGGCGGGAACACCGCTGTCGATTTGGCTTTGGCGGATGTAGTTCACCAAGACCGGACCGATTACGGCAGCGGTTGACCACGCCAGCAAAATACGTCCGTGAATCGCGCCGACCTGATAAGTACCGAACAAGTCTTTCAAATAAGCCGGAATCGCGGCAAAACCGCCGCCATACATGGAAATGATGACGCAAAATCCAATAATAAACAAAGCCTTGTTTCCACTCTCGCCAATGGACGGAACGGCAAAATACAGCAGCGAACCGAGTACGAAAAAGATGGTGTAGGTATTTTTACGTCCGAGTTTGTCGGAAACGCTGGACCATAAAAACCGCCCACCCATATTGAACAGGCTCAAAAGGCTGACGAAACCTGCCGCCGCCCCCGCGCCGATTGCCGCTTGTTTGCCGACCGACGCCTCTGAAAACAGCTCCTGAATCATGACCGAAGCCTGCCCCAAAACGCCGATACCGGCAGTCACGTTCAGGCATAACACCCAAAACAACAGCCAAAATTGCGGCGTTTTCATCGCTTGGGAAACATTGACATGATTGCTGCTGACCAGCTTGTTTTTCACTTTCGGCGCGACATAGCCTTCAGGTTTCCAACCCTCCGCCGGCACGCGGATGGTGAATGCACCGAACATCATCAATACAAGGTAAAACAGCCCCAAAACGACAAAAGTCGGTGCAACGCCGACCGACACGTCGTCTGAAAACGCATTCATCAATGATACGGACAACGGCGAAGCAAGCATCGCACCGCCGCCGAACCCCATAATCGCCAAACCCGTCGCCATGCCCGGTTTGTCGGGAAACCACTTCATCAAAGTGGACACAGGCCCGATATAGCCCAGCCCCAAGCCGATGCCACCGATCACGCCGTTGCCCAAATACAGGAGAAACAGATTATGCGTACTGACGCCGAGTGCCGACACAAAAAAGCCCAAGCTGAAACAGCACGCCGCGACAAACATCGCCTTGCGCGGGCCGACACGCTCCATCCAAGTGCCGAACAAAGCAGCAGACGCGCCCAACATAGCCAGCGCGATACTGAAAATCCAGCCCACAGTCGTCAGCTTCCAATCCCCGGCAGCCGATTCGGTAATACCGATAAGCTTGGTCAGCGGCGCGTTAAACACGGAATACGCATAAATCTGCCCGATGGCAAGATGCACCGCCAAAGCGGCAGGCGGCACTAGCCAACGGTTGAAACCCGGCTTGGCAATCGTCGCCTCACGGTCTAAAAATTTCATAAAAGCCTCTTGATGTCGAATGAAAAACAGCGTTCTCCGCGAGGAAAACGCCTTAAATTGTTGACAATATTGTACCACGCTTCCGCATGGGCTTTACTCCGCTTAACATGAGTTTTTTGAGTAAGAAAGAGAAAAATCATTCATAAATGACGATATTTGAAGATGGTTTGATGATATCCGTATCTCAGATAAAAGGTCGTCTGAAAATTGGTTTTCAGACGACCTAAAGAGTTTGAAAATGTATTCAAGCCTTATTACTTCTCAATATATTTTTCTATATCTCTACATTGTTCTTGCGTGCAGGAAACTGAAAAAAGCACTTTTCCACTTGTGGTACTTTGTGCAGAAAAGATGCTCTTTTCGTAATGAAATTTTATTTTATCCAATGAAATCAGCCCCTTTCCATTTTCTTTTCCGCAAAGCAGTTTATATTGCAGATTGGTTTTGCTTATATCGATATTTCCGCACACTTTTGTAGTATTGTTTTTAGATATGGATATTTTTAACCATTCATATTGCGAGTCGTAATAATAGTTTGAAATATAAGGCAAACTAGATGATGACACTGCTAGAGATATAACATAGTTAAAAAAGGTTTCCATAACTTACTCACTGTTTGTTTTTTTAATTTCAAGTAGAGGGCGATTTTGGAGTATAGCCTTATATTCCCTCTTCCCATGAAATAGAAAATTTAGAAATTTTTACCCCTTTTAAATCAAATGAAAAGACAATAGAAACGCCACCTTCGGTTTTTATTTCACACTCATGTTCCCACTCGTCTCTAGATACAAACTGCCATCCAATATCAGCAAAAAACAAATATTTTATCAATTTCTCAATAGTTAATTTTCTATTAATTTTATATTGCTTTGCAATGGTAACGCCTTTAAAACAAGGGTCTATTGACAATGAATAAACGATATCATCCGTAACCCCAACCTCCAATCCTTTCCAAAAAATGGAAAAACCACCCTCTACGTTACCTTCGTCGTATAACCATTTAGTCAGCTTTTTAAACCGTTTATGCTTGTGAAAGTCACTATACGACATACCAACAAATAAATCTTTAAATCTGCCCGTTTTTAAGAAAGATGTTATATCCATCATTATGACCTTATGACCTCATTGCGGTCTATAACTTGAAATATCAATTCCTCATGTACTACCGACCCTTTACCGTTTACCAAATTTTATTGCTGGATTTCAAATATCGGTTGTCGTCAAAAGTGTTGATCCATTGCGGTCTGAGTGCGATGAAAATGGCGGTAGTGATGCCGCTGAGAAAGGCTTCCGCCCAGGCGATCAGGATGAAAATAGGAAAGGCAGTGGTCCAAAGTACGGAGGTTGGGAAGGCATGGCTGATATCCAAAACGCTGACCAGTACCAATCCGGTCAGCATCATGCCTACGGCGGACGCAATGAAGCCGTTGACAAAAATGAAGATAAAAATATTAGCGGGAAGACGGTTGACCAAGCGGCAAGAGAGCTGATTGACGATAAGCGGCGGTAAGAGCAAGGCGAGGGCGTTGACGGGATAGGCGTATCCGTCGCCACCGTTGAACAATAAAAGATAAGGAAGAAGCAAAGCCGAACCCAGCCATAATGCAGCGGGTGCGCCAATCATTAAGGCAACCAAATTCATGGCAAGCAGGTGGTAGCTCATTTGCGCGAGCTGCCCTTCGTCAGTCATTGCATTCAGGCACCATGCGGTCGTCAGTATCAGGGCCGAGAGGATGAAGGCGGAATGGTGTTTCTGCATGGATCGCCATGCCGGACGCGCGCAAGCGAGAAGCAGAGTAGACAACAGCAGCCAAGCGGCGATTAAAATCGAACTGGAAAACCATGCGGCTTGAAAATTCATACGAAACCAGACCGAGGGTAAATATTCAGACGACCTGCATTATACCCCGCAGACGAAATTCGCTGCGGACTTGTTTTGTTTAGTGCTGAAACACGCTAAAATAACGACCTTTGCCGTTTATTTCAAGGGAAACAGCGAATGTTTTGGACAGTGCTGATTATCATTTTATTGTGTGCCATTTGCGGCGTATTTTGGCTGCACAGAAAACAAGAACGTGAGTGGCAGCACGAATTGGCGCGCTTAGAGCGCGGCATGCAAGAGGGCAAATATATTCCTAACGGTCAGGATGCTGATTCTCCACATCAATTTTCAGAAGATGCCAAAGCGGCATACGGAAAAACCATCGCACGCCTGCGCCTGATGGCGGCGCGTTACACTCCGCAGCAGGAGCAATTATCCGAGCAACCGGCAAACACTGAACACGAAGAATCTGAGACCGGTATGGAAGACATAGAGGGTTTCTTCGAAAGCCAAGAAGTAAAACACGAATATCATCAAGATGCCGATATTGAAAGGTCGTCTGAAAATCCGTCGGCAGAACAAGTCCCCCAAGCCGAGCCGCCTCAACAACACGCAGCCGAAAGGAAAGATACGCCGTATATCGTTCCTTTTGTCGAAACCGAAGAGCCTGAATATATTCCCCGTATCGTTAAAGACGAAGGCTTTGAAGAAATCACTTTGGAAGAAGCAACCCGTTCGCTCAATGAAGCGGCGTTACAGGAATGGGAAGAGCAGCAGACCGTCAGCCATCCTGCAGGCGACCGGAATAACGATGACGGGGAAATCCAACCCATCCGCGCATCGGTAACACCGATGAAAGGTTTGCAGATTATCGATTTCAACGATCCCGTACTGCGCCGGACCCGCGAGCGCGTCATGGCGGGCGTCAATGGCATCCAAATCCCCAAAGCCAGTGCGCCACATATCGAAACCGTGCAAACCGCATTGCGCACGGCCGAGCGCGAAGCCATTTTGCCTGTCGTTGACAATCTGGATAGCCGTGCAGAGATTGATGTGACGGACATTCGGAACACATTAGCTCGAAGTACGGCAGCACGCCAGCGCCTTGCCGCCGCTGTTGCGCCTGTGCGCGATTTCCAGCCGCAAATCATTCAAAACGATGAAATTTTGGCAAACCTGATTCCTGCAAGCCGCCGACGGACGGTTCGCCATGCTGAAGCGGCGGCGGAAAAACTGGCGCGCAAGCAGCAATCTGCTGCCGCGCAGGTGAAATTGTCGGAAGAAGCCGATCTGCGACCTGAGCAAACGGTTGAGCGTTCCGTCACACGCAAACCGCTGTTCCCGCCTAAAACGCTTCGCACCGAACCTGTCGCTCCGCCAAAAGAAAAAGCAGTCTATATTTCAAGACAGCCCGCCCCTACCGCAACCGTAGTCGAGCCGCCCGAAGTACCGACCGTTACCCCGACGCCAATCGATATCCCGACACCGCCGAGCTTTACGCCGCCAGCTGTTGCACCTGAAATCGTCGATCCTCCGGTAGCGCGCCCCGCTTGGGAAATCCCTGCTTTCCATTCTGAAGTCAATGCGCATGTCAGCGATAATCCTGTCCGCTCGATTCATGATTACTTAATCAGTGAATCCGAAACGGAGGATGAAGTCGCAGGCGGAAATATACAGAGAAATGCTGAAACCGAATCCACCCATACGGAAGATGCGGAAATTTCTGCCTTTGAACATCATCAGCCGATACATCATGCCGATCTTGCGACAGGTTATGCTGCCGATGATGCTGATGCAGATTCAGAAGAAGAGACCGGGGCGTTTTACAAGTTTTCAGACGACCTGAAGTACCCACTGCCAACCACAGACTTGCTCCTCCCGCCCCAATTCGACCCTGCCGCCACGCAGACCGAAGAAGAATTGCTGAACAACAGCATCACCATCGAAGAAAAGCTGGCGGAATTTAAGGTTAAAGTCAAAGTCGTGGATTCCTATTCCGGTCCGGTGATTACACGTTACGAAATCGAACCTGATGTCGGCGTGCGCGGCAATTCGGTCATAAACCTTGAAAAAGACCTCGCCCGCTCGCTCGGTGTTGCCTCTATCCGCGTCGTCGAAACCATACCCGGCAAAACCTGCATGGGCTTGGAGCTGCCGAACCCGAAACGCCAAATGATACGCCTGAGCGAAATCTTCAATTCACCCGCGTTTGCCGAATCCAAATCCAAGCTGACGCTCGCGCTCGGTCAGGACATTACCGGTCAGTCCGTCGTTACCGACTTGGGCAAAGCACCGCATTTGCTGGTTGCCGGTACGACCGGTTCGGGTAAATCGGTCGGCGTTAATGCCATGATTTTATCTATGCTCTTCAAAGCGACACCTGAAGACGTGCGCATGATTATGATTGACCCGAAAATGCTGGAATTGAGCATTTACGAAGGCATTCCGCACCTGCTCGCGCCCGTCGTTACTGACATGAAGCTGGCGGCCAACGCGCTTAACTGGTGCGTCAACGAAATGGAAAAACGCTATCGTTTGATGAGCCATGTGGGCGTTCGCAACCTTGCGGGCTTCAATCAAAAAATCATGGAAGCTGCCGCACAAGGCATGAAAATTGCCAACCCGTTCAGCCTGACGCCCGACGATCCCGAACCTTTGGAAAAACTGCCGTTTATCGTAGTCGTGGTTGACGAGTTTGCCGATTTGATGATGTCCGCAGGCAAGAAAATCGAAGAACTGATTGCCCGCCTTGCCCAAAAAGCCCGCGCGGCAGGCATCCATTTGATCCTTGCCACGCAACGCCCCAGCGTCGATGTCATCACAGGTCTGATTAAAGCCAACATCCCGACACGCATCGCTTTCCAAGTGTCCAGCAAAATCGACAGCCGCACGATTCTCGATCAAATGGGCGCGGAAAACCTGCTCGGACAAGGCGATATGCTGTTCCTGCCGCCCGGTACAGGTTATCCGCAACGTGTCCACGGCGCATTCGCTTCAGACGACGAAGTACACCGCGTAGTCGAATATTTGAAACAATTCGGCGAACCCGATTACATCGACGATATTCTGATGAGCGGCACAACCGACGATCTGCCGGGCATCAGCCGCAGCAGCGACAGCGAAGTTGATCCGATGTATGACGAAGCCGTCTCCGTCGTTCTGAAAACACGCAAAGCCAGCATTTCCGGTATCCAACGCCAATTACGCATCGGCTACAACCGCGCCGCCCGCCTGATTGACCAAATGGAAGCAGACGGCATCGTTTCGCCTGCCGAAACCAACGGCAACCGTACCGTTTTGGCGCAAAGCAGCGAACATTTGGACTAAAGCCACACCAGAGCAGGGAAAAAGCCGATTGCCGTTGCAGTTTCCCCCGATTTTGGTACAATACCGCCATTCATTCTTACACAGACAAGCCGCCGAGATTTAGGCGGCTTGTATTTTTATTTTCATTTTGCGGATTTTATAGTGGATTAAGTTTAAACCAGTACTGTGCTGTACTGTCTTCGGGCTTCGTCGCCTTGTCCTGATTTAAACTTAATCCACTATATTTACCGTGTTTTTACCAGGCAAAAGCAGTCCAAACGCTTTTGCGGAGATGACAAACCATGCAAAAAATTCCATTGACCGTACGCGGCGCAGAATTGCTCAAACAAGAATTGCAACGCCTCAAAAGCGTTGCCCGTCCCGAAATCATCGAAGCCATCGCCGAAGCCCGTTCGCACGGCGACTTGTCCGAAAACGCAGAATACGAAGCCGCCAAAGAAAAACAAGGCTTTATCGAAGGACGAATTTCCGAGTTGGAACACAAATTGTCCATGGCGCACATCATCAATCCCGCTGAGATCCACGCAGAAGGCAAAATCGTCTTCGGTACGACCGTAACACTGGAAGATTTGGAAACCGAAGAACACGTTACCTATCAAATCGTCGGCGAAGACGAAGCGGACATCAAAGAAGGCAAAATCTACGTCGGCTCCCCCATTGCCCGCGCCCTAATCGGCAAAGAGGAAGGCGATGTCGCCGAAGTGCAAGCCCCCGGCGGCGTTCGCGAATACGACATTATTTCGGTTCAATATATCTGATTGCACCGAATAGCCTTGATATAAAGAGAACAGAGGTCGTCTGAAAACCAAGGAAAATGGTTTTCAGACGACCCTTCTTACAGGGTTCTCCTTGAACTAAGCCATACAAGCAAAAACAGCCGATACTTTCCCGTATCGGCTGTTTCGTTTACTGCTTCATTCATATCAAACTAATTGGTGCTTAGGCAGCTCTTTCAAAGTCAGCGGCTTGATGTACCAAATATCGCGGCAGTAGTCGGCGATGGATCGGTCGGACGAGAAGAAGCCCATATTGGCGATGTTGATCAATGCGGATCTTCGCCATGCGGCAACATTGCGGTAGTGTTCGTCCGCTTTGTATTGCGTGTCGATGTAGCTGCGGAAATCCGCCATCAGTTGATAGAAATCGCCGTAAGGTTGCAGGACGTCGTTATAGCGGTTCGGCTCTTCGGGGGAGAATGTGCCGCTGCTGATTTGGTTGACGACGCGGCGCAGGTCGTGATCGCGTTCGATGTAGCCCAGCGGATCGTAGCCGTTGCGGCGAAGTTCTTCCACTTGCTCGACGGTGTTGCCGAAGATAAAGCAGTTGTCCGCGCCGACTTTTTCCAGAATTTCAACGTTCGCGCCGTCCAGCGTACCCATGCAGAGCGCGCCGTTGAGGGCGAATTTCATGTTGCTGGTACCCGATGCCTCTGTGCCTGCCAATGAGATTTGTTCGTGCAAATCGGCGGCGGGGATGATGATTTGGGCGAGGCTGACGCTGTAATTCGGGATATAGACGACTTTAATCAGGTCGCGGATGCGTTCGTCGTTGTTGATGGTTTTCGCTACGTCGTTAATCAGGCGGATGATTTTTTTCGCCATGTAGTAGGCGGATGCGGCTTTACCGGCAAAGATGAAAACGCGCGGCTGCCAGTCGAAATCTGGGTTTTCCAAGATTTTGTTGTAGCGGTCGACGATGTGCATCACGTTCAACGCCTGACGTTTGTATTCGTGGATGCGTTTGATTTGAATGTCAAACAGCGCGTCCGTGTTAACCTTGATGCCCAATTCGGTTTCGATGTATTTGGCGAGGCGTTCTTTGGCGGCTTTTTTCACTGCGCCGAATTCTGCCTGCACGCTTGCATCGTCAACTTTTTCGTTGAGCTTGGTCAGATTGTCCAAATGCAGGCGCCAGTCGTCTTCGCCGAGATGTTTGTCGAGGAAGGTGGTCAGCGGCGGATTGGCAATGTTGATCCAGCGGCGCGGGGTTACGCCGTTGGTCACGTTGGTGAAACGTTCGGGGAACACTTTGGCAAAGTCGGCGAAGATGGAAGTGGTCATCAGGTCGGAGTGGATTTTCGCCACGCCGTTGACTTTGTGCGAACCGATGACTGCCAGCCATGCCATGCGGACACGGCGGCCGTTGTTCTCATCGATGATGGACACGCGGCGGACGAAGTCGTCGTCGAAGTTGCCGATGGCGCGCAGGGCGTTCAGGAAGTAGGCGTTGATTTCAAAGATGATGTCCAAATGGCGCGGCAGCAGGCGGCCCATCAAATCGACCGGCCAAGTTTCCAAGGCTTCGCTCATCAGGGTGTGGTTGGTGTAAGAGAAAATCTTGCAGCACATATTCCATGCTTCGGTCCATGCGATGCCTTCTTCGTCAATCAGGATGCGCATCAGCTCGGGAATCGCCAGCACGGGGTGGGTATCGTTCAGGTGGATGGCGACTTTGTCGGCAAGGTTTTTGATGCTGGGGAAACGGCATTTGTGGCGCGCCACAATGTCTTGTACGGATGCGGAAACCAAGAAATATTCCTGTTTCAGGCGCAGTTCGCGGCCGCTGTCGGTGGAGTCGTTCGGATAGAGGACGCGCGAGATATTTTCATCACTGTTTTGCGCACGGACTGCGGAAGCGTAATCGCCGCGGTTGAAGTCTGCCAAGTCGAAGCGGTTACCGGCGTGAGCCGTCCACAGGCGCAACGGGTTGGCGACGTCGCCGCCGTAGCCGGGAATGATTTCATCGTATGCCATCGCGGAAATTTCTTCGCTCGGATGCCATTCTTTTTTGTCACCCATATTGATGACCTGTCCGCCGAAGCTGACGGCGTATTGTTTGCTCGGGCGGCCGATTTGCCATGCCAAATCTTGGTCGAGCCACAAATCGGGTTTTTCGACCTGCTGGCCGTCCACGATTTCTTGTTTGAACATACCGTATTGATAGCGGATGCCGTAGCCCATGGCGGGAATGCGCAAGGTGGCGAGCGAGTCGAGGAAGCAGGCGGCCAGGCGGCCCAAACCGCCGTTGCCCAAGCCGGGGTCTTGTTCTTGTTCGCAGATGTCGGCGAACTCTTTACCCAGTTGTTTGAACGCCTCTTCAAATTCGGCATACACGCCTTCGTTAATCAAAGCGTTGACGAAGGCGCGTCCCAACAGGAATTCCATGGAAAGGTAGTAAACCATGCGTTTGCCGTTGTCGATGTGGGCGCGGCGTGTTTGCAGGAAGTCTTCGGCAATCAGGTCGCGCGCGGCGAGCATGGCGGCGTTGAGCCATTGGTGTTCGGTCGCCTCTTTCGGATCGACGCCCAAAATGAAAATCAATTTATAGACGATGGACTTGCGGATGGTTTCGGCATCCGGTTTCGGCATGACATAATCAAAACCTGAAATGGGTTGTTTTTTCTTAGCCATGATAGCCTTTCTCTGTTGGGGATGGGATGATGAAGCGGGGAATTTGTATCTTTTGGCGGTCTGAGGTCGTCTGAAAAGCCGTATGCCTTTATGTTCCGTTAAGCAAGTCAAGCAGGTAAATTTATTACTCATCTTCGACATTATAACTGAGGCAGTTTAAATAATAGGGTTTCTTTTAAAAACATCTTATTAATGACATATGTCATATATTCGGCGATGTATTTTTACGTTGCAAAATCCAAATACCCATATGTTCGACTGTCAGCTTGCCGTCTGCATTGTAATTAAACTTCTCGGATGGTACGCAAGAAATCTGCCAACTTCCTTGAGGCAGGTTAAATATTTGTTGACTACGCTTGGCATTGATCAACAGCAGCCATTCATCATCCAAAACGATCTGCATGGCTTTTGCGCCGCGGTTGTGCCAACAAAGCTCGCTCATCGGTTCGCCTTGAATATTGAGCCAGCGGACGCGCTCTTGTTTCCACCAGACATCATCGCCCAATAATTTGATTTCTTGGCGCAGGCGGATTAAATCGCGCGTATAGCCTTGCAACGCTTCGTCCGCCTGCTGCCAATCCAGCCAAGTAATCGGGTTGTCCTGACAATAACTATTGTTGTTCCCCTGTTGGCTGTTGCCGAACTCGTCACCCGCCAGCAGCATGGGCGTGCCGTTGGCAAGGAACAGCGAAGCAAGCAAGGCTTTGACGGTGTAGGAGCGGTCTTCCAAAATTGCCGCATCTTCGGTTTCGCCCTCGATGCCGTGGTTATAGCTGATGTTTTCGTTATGCCCGTCGCGGTTGTCTTCGCCGTTGGCATGGTTGTGTTTTTCGTTGTAGCTGACCAAATCGCGCAGCGTAAAACCATCGTGTGCGGTGATGAAATTGATGCTGGCGGAAGGATGACGGCCGCTGTGGTTGAAAATATCAGACGACCCCGCCAGACGTTCGGCAAACGCACCTAAATTGCCGCTTTCCCACACCCAAAACGCGCGCATATCGTCGCGGAAACGTCCGTTCCACTCGGCAAAAGGCTGCGGGAAATTGCCCAAGTGATAGCCGCCTTCGCCAATGTCCCACGCCTCGACAATCAGTTTGCAGCGTGCCAACACGGGGTCTTGGTACACCACCTGAAAAAAGCGTCCGTAAGCCTGAAAATCGGGTTCGCGCCCCAATACCGTTCCCAAGTCGAAGCGGAAACCGTCCACATGAAACGTTTCCGCCCAATAGCGCAGGCTGTCCGCCGCCCAACGGGTTACGTCGCGGCGGACGATGTTCAACGTATTGCCGCAGCCCGACCAGTTTTCATAGCTGCCGTCGGGCTTCAGCCAATACCACAAAGCATTGTCTATGCCGCGCTGGCAAAGCATCGGACCTTTTTCATCCTGCTCGGCGGTATGGTTGTACACGACATCCAATATCACTTCCAAGCCCGCCTGATGCAAGGCTTTGACCGCCTGCTTCAATTCTTCTGCCGCACGCTCGGCATCGGCGGCATAAGACGGCTCGACGGCAAAATGGGAATAAGTGTTGTAGCCCCAATAATTGCTCAAGCCCTTTTTTTGCAAGTGGTATTCGTCCAAATGCTGGTGTACCGGCAGCAGCTCGACGGCGGTAACGCCCAAAGTTTTCAAATAATCAATCACGCGCGGATCGGTCAGCGCTTGATACGTTCCCGCGTGTTCCAAATCGGGGAACTGCTTGGTAAACCCTTTCACATGGGCTTCATACACTATCGTCCTGCCCCACGGATGGTTCGGACGGCGGTCGCCGCCCCAATCAAAATCATCATCGCCCACTACCACACTTTTGGGCGCCACCGCCGCATTGTCCCGCCCGTCTTCCGGACGAAACCATGCCATTTCCTCCTCGTCCCGATAACTCGGTTTGCCATCGATTTTTTTGGAATACGGGTCAATCAACAATTTGTTTGGATTGAAACACGAGCCGCCCGGCGCATCAGCGCGTCCGTAAACACGAAAACCATACCGCTGCCCTGCCCTAACCTCCGGCACAAAGCCGTAAAATACCGACCCGCGCCGCGAAGGCATTTCCAAACGGGTTTCCTTTCCCTTGTCAAAGAGGCACAGCTCGACTTTTTCGGCATGGATGGAAAACAGCGCAAAATTCGCCCCTTCCTCAGTCAGCGACACGCCCATCGGATAAGGCGCACCTTCTTCAATGCGCCATGTTTTGGTTTTCATTTTGTTTGTCCTGATTTGATGGAGACGCTTCGGGCTGCGCTTCCGGATAGATGTTCTTTTTATAGTGGATTAACTTTAAACCAGTACGGCGTTACCTCTCCTTAGCTCAAAGAGAACGATTCTCTAAGGTGCTGAAGCACCAAGTGAATCGGTTCCGTACTATCTGTACTGTCTACGGCTTCGTCGCCTTGTCCTGATTTATGTTAATTCCACTATAATGTGGTGATGCTTGAAGGGAAAGAGGTCGTCTGAAAAGCAAAATCCCGTTTTCAGACGACCTCTTCCAGCCATAAACCTTTGTTTTAACTTGAGGTAGTCCGAATTTGAGCGCTATTAATTCGGCAACCTCACCGCCAAATCGGCAGGCCAAGCCGCCTTAGCGTCGGTTTTTACAAAACCATTGCCCGTCAGCCCGCCTTTCAGCAGGCGGTTGTATTTCACCGCCGTTTCGCGCGGCACTTGCAATTTCACTTTAAACATCAGCTTCGCGCGTTCATCGACCGTTTCCACCGACTTAGGCGTAAATTGCGCGTCCGTCGCGATAAATTTGATTTTGGCGGGAAACACCGCGTCAATGCCGTCCAAACGGATACGCGCATCATCATTGACTTTCAGACGACTCATGCTGTCGGTCGGCAGGAAAATATTCATCGAAACATCGGCAGGATCAAGCAGGCTGACCACTTTCGAACCCGCCGCGACCACGTTGCCCGCTTCCGCAATGGTGTATTCCACCCTGCCGGCTATCGGCGCGCGGATGTTCATATCATCGTTGGCGGATGTGGCCGATTTGACTGCCGCCCTCGCCTGTTCCACACCGGCGCGCGCTTCCGCTTGCGCGGCGGTACTTTGCGCCACCGTCGCCCGCGCTTCGTCCCGCGCCGCTTCTGCCGCTTTGACCGCTGCGACAGCGCGTTCATAATCCGCCTGACGCTTGGTGACTTCCGATTGCGACACCAGCTGGTCGGCAAGCAATTTGCGCGCATTGTCCAGCTCCATTTTCGCCACACGAAGCTGCTGCCTGTTCGCGTCCACATTCGCCTGCGCGCGCGCAACCGTCTGTTTCATCTGCGCTTCGGCGGCTTTGGCGCGCCCGACCGCCTCTTCTTGCCGCAATTCTGCCGCCCGCGCTTCTTCCAAACGGCTGTTGCTGGTTTCAGACGACAGTTCCGCCAGAATATCGCCCTCTTTCACGTCCGCGCCCTCTTCCACCAATACCGCCTTCACCCGCCCCGGATACAGGCTGGCGACATCAATGCGGTTCAGCTCCAGCCGCCCGTTGGATTGCGCAATCCATGCCGGTAGGGTTTCTTTTTGGTTTTGAAGGACATACCACACGCCGCCCGCAGCCAGCGCGACGGCAAGAGAAGCAATAACAGCTTTTTTCATGTTGCGTTACACCTTAATCGTCAAAACGGACGCGCCTTAGAGCGGTAATGCGGAAACAGCGCGGCAAACGCCCAATCTATCCTTTGGTGGATGGACGAATCGGTCAGCAAATCCTCATGCCGCCCGTTCATCTCATCGGTCAGTATCCCCAGCATACGGTAGCGCGTGTTCATAATCATCGGCGAGATGACCGCGCCGTTGAGAAACTCAAACTGATTAAACAGAGCCAGTTCCGGCACATCCTCCCTGCCGTTGCACGCCTTAATATGCTGAATCATCCCGCAGGCAAGCATCTTATGCTGCTTTTTCAACGCTTTGGTAATCAAATCCACGCCTTCTTCGCTGTCCAGCAGCATCCTGTGTATCCACGCCAAATGTTCGCGTATCGTTACCGCCAGCCGCCAGACAATCTGATACAGCCGCTCCGTATCTTCGATATTTTGGGCAAAATCGAACGACACCCGCCCCAAAGCCCGATTGCTGTACTCAATCAACATCGCCTTCACGAATTCGTCTTTATCGGCAAACATCCTATTGAACGTTTCCAAATTCGAATTCAAATGCTCCGCGATCGCCTGCTCGGACAGCCGCTTGTAGCCGCATCTGGGATAAAAATGAATGCCTGCAGAAATAAATTGCGCACTGGTCACACCGTTCATTATCTTCACCTCATCTGCCTGTATTGTTGTCATAGGACAAATATCCAAGACTCAAATGAAACAAAAATCTTCTGAAATATCAGACCGCCTTCAGACGCTACTGTTGCAAACCAACGCCCCATCCCAAGCCGAGCCGATACAAATGCCAACCAACCGTTATTTTATAGTGGATTAACTTTAAATCAGGACAAGGCGCCGAAGCCGCAGGACAGTACAGATAGTACGGCAAGGCGAGGCAACGCCGTACTGGTTTAAAGTTAATCCACTATAATGAGCACGCAAAACGCCCCGATTCCGTCATCCTGTCTGTTTTTTTATTTCACTATATAACAAACCGCCCCCGCCTTCAATGCAAGCTATCTTCCAATTATCATTAAAATCCGATAGTTAAATTTGTTTTGAGAAGATATGGGTCGTCTGAAAAAACGGTTTTAGACGATTTGAAGGAGGCACTAACATAAACCAATACCCTTAAAACCCAGTATCGTTGAACTGCAAGCCTGACGGTTTGCCGCCATTCTTGCCCGAGTAACAACGGCTGAGCAAACATAAATGAAAATATAGTGGACTAAATTTAAACCAGTACGGCGTGTTGCCTCGCCTTAGCTCAAAGAGAACGATTCTCTAAGGTGCTGAAGCACCAAGTGAATCGGTTCCGTACTATCTGTACTGTCTACAGCTTCGTCGCCTTGTCCTGATTTAAATTTAATCCCACTATAACAAGACGAAACCTTATTCGTTCCCCCAAAAAAATTTCAGACGACCCCTTCATCTCAAAAGGTCGTCTGAAACAGACAAAGCGGTTGGTTTGAAGCTGTCTTTCTGCGTTCAAAAACAAGTTCAGTTCAAGCTTACGCTTCGCCTTCTGCCTGATCGGCTGAGTCCGTTGCCCTGGGCTCGGCGGCTTTGTAGAGGTAAACCGTTGCCAGCGGCGGGACTTTGACGGCGAGCGAGTTGGGTCTGCCGTGCGACCAGATTTCTTCGGTCTGCAGGGTTTGTCCGGCGGATACGCCGCTGCCGTTGTAGCCGGGGTCGTCTGAATTGAGGATTTCGCGGTATTCGCCGGCTTCGTTCACGCCGAAGCGGTAGCTGTCGTGGACGACGGGCGTGAAGTTGCTGATGACGATGACGCGGTTGCCTTCGCGGTCGCGGCGTTCGAAGACGAAGACGGAATTGTTGCCGTCGTCGGCAACCAGCCATTCGAAGCCTTCCGGCCATTGGTCGAGCTGGTAAAGCGGCGCGGTGTCTTTATAGACGCGGTTCAAATCGCGCACGAAGTTTTGTACGCCTTTGTGCCAGCCGCCTTCTTGGTCGAGCAGGAACCAATCCAGTCCTTCGTTGTAGTTCCACTCTCTGCCTTGCGCGAACTCGTTGCCCATAAACAGGAGTTTTTTGCCGGGGAAGCCGTACATGAAGCCGTAGTAGGCGCGCAGGTTGGCGAATTGCTGCCAGCAGTCGCCGGGCATCCGTCCGAGCAGCGAGCGTTTGCCGTGTACGACTTCGTCGTGCGAGAGCGGCAGGACGAAGTTTTCGCTGTATTGGTACATCATGCCGAAGGTCATTTTGTTGTGGTGGTATTTGCGGTTGATGGGGTCTTCCATCATGTAGCGCAAAGTGTCGTTCATCCAGCCCATGTTCCATTTGTAACTGAAGTTCAAGCCTTCTTGGCGGGTTACGTTGGCGAACGAGGTCGATTCTTCGGCGATTTCGGTGGCAGACGGGACGACCTCTTTCAGCATGGTATTGGTATCGCGCAGGAAGGCGATGGCTTCGAGGTTTTCATGGCCGCCGTATTGGTTGGGTATCCATTCACCGTCTTTGCGCGAGTAGTTGCGGTAAATCATGGAGGCGACGGCGTCTACGCGAATGCCGTCGAAACCGAAACGCTCTATCCAATACAGGGCATTGCCTTGCAGGAAGTTTTTGACTTCGTTTCTGCCGAAGTTGTAAATCAGGGTGTTCCAGTCTTGGTGGTAGCCTTCGCGCGGGTCGGCGTGTTCGTACAGCGCGGTACCGTCAAACTTGGCAAGCCCGTGGTCGTCGGTCGGGAAGTGTCCGACCACCCAGTCGAGAATGACGCCGATGCCTTCGTTGTGGGCGGCTTTAATCAGGGCACGCAATTCGTCGGGCGAACCGAAACGGCTGGTCGGCGCATACAATCCTGTCGCCTGATAGCCCCACGAGCCGTCAAACGGATATTCGGACACGGGCAGGAACTCGATATGGGTGAAGCCCATGTCTTTGACGTATGCTACCAAGTCTTTGGCAAGCTGTTCGTAAGTCAGCCAGAAGTTGTTTTCGGGATTGCGTTTCCACGAACCCAAATGCACTTCATAAATGCTGATAGGCGCATCAATGGCGTTGGCACGGGCGCGGAAGTCGGGTGTGTCCACCTTTTCCGGCAAACCGCGCACGACAGACGCGGTATTCGGGCGCAACTCTGCGCCAAAGGCATACGGGTCGGTTTTTTGCCGAACATTGCCGTTGGCATCGCGGATTTCAAATTTGTAGAGGGCGTTGAGTTTGACGGCGGGGATGAAGATGTCCCAAATGCCGTTGTCGCGGTGGAAACGCATGACGTGGCGGCGGCCGTCCCAGTGGTTGAATTCGCCGATGACGGATACGCGCTGCGCGTTCGGCGCCCATACGGCAAAGCTGACGCCTTTCACGCCGTCCACTTCGGCAAAATGCGCGCCTAAAGTTTCATACGGACGCAGGTGTTTGCCTTCCGCCAGCAACCAAGAATCCATGTCTTTCAAGGCGGAGCCGAAGCGGTATGGGTCTTCTTCGCGCACAGGCTCGGCATCTTCGGTATAACGGACGTTCAAAGCATAGTCGGGCGCGCCTTCGGGCAGCACGGCAACGAAGAATCCGCGTTCATCGACTTTTTCAGACGACGTAATCACCTCGCCGCTTTCTCGGTTGACAATATCCACGCCCGAAGCGTTCGGAATCAGGGTCCGCACGACCTCGTCGCCTTCGGCAAGGCGGTGTCGTCCCAAATAGGCGAACAAATCGCTGTGGGTGGCAAGAAACAGGCTTTCGACCGTGTCGCGTTCGACTTGGTCAAGCTCGTGATAAGGCTTCATCCGGCTGTTTTTCTTCATGCGTACCTCTCCAATCATGGCAAGTTGGCCGCCCATCAGGCGGTTGTGGGGAAAATCTTCAAGCGCGACGGGCATTTTGCGCGCCCAGTTAGGATAACCCTCGGAAACGCCCGGCACATTCAGGTTGTCGCTCATGCCCAGCAGGTTTTCCAGCTGCACCGCATACAGTTTGCTGCGGCTCATGGCGGCATACCAGTGCAAGGCGGTTAACAGCGTTTCATCAATTTCAGACGACATCTCGGCGTCGGCAGGCAGGCAGCCTGCGTGTTTCAACTTATCGAACAAATCCGCCTTATCGTGTTCGCGCGCTTCCAAGGTCGTCTGAAAAGTTTCCGCATCGGGAATCGTACCCAAGCGGAACATCAAATCCAAATCCTTGCCCGTCCAATAGCCTGCCAAGGGCGCGACATCGTGCGTGCTGACCACCGTAATCGCCTGTTCGGGATATTCTTCGGGCAACTCAAAGCCGTGCCAGCCTTTGCTGAAATACACGACCTTATAAGAAAACACCTGATAGCGGTTCAGCAAATACCGCGCCTGATCGGGTACCGTCCCCAAATCCTCGCCGATAACGACGCATTGGTTCCGCCGGCTTTCCAAAGCCAGGATGGCAAACATCACATCTGCGTCGTAATGCACATACGCGCCAAAGTCCGCCGTCTTGCCCGCAACCCACCACAGACGACACAAAGCCATCACATGATCGATGCGCAAGATGCCGTAAAGCCGCATATTTTCACGCAAAAGGCGGACGAACTTCTCATAACCCGTGTGCTTCAACATCATCGGATTGAGCGGCGGCAAATCCCAGTTTTGCCCCGTCGGGCTGAATGGATCGGGCGGCGCACCGACCGCCATATCCATGCAGTAATCGGCGCGGTTAAGCCAAGTGTCCGCGCTGCCGCGTGCTACGCCGACCGCCAAATCGCCGTAAATCCCCAGCTTCACGCTGCGCGCCGCAGCCGTCTCGTTCACTTCGCGCAACTGCTCCGCGCAAAGCCATTGCAGCCACATATAAAAACGGATTTCGCGGCGATGGCCCTGTGCAAATCTTTGAACTGCCTCACCATGCGGATCATGAAACTCCGCCGGCCAAGACAGCCAACCCACTTCACCGGAGCGGTTGTAATACTGATCCAACGCCTCAAACAAACCGAAGCCTTCCAAAGCCCAGCCGCGTTCTTCGACAAAGGCGTCAAATGCCGCCCGCTCTTGTTCGGCGGCTTCGCATCCGTCGTTTTCAAACGCGTCAAACGCCCTCTGCAAAGCATCGCGCTTGAACGCCCAAACCGCCGTATAAGCGACGGTTTCCGTAATCCGCAACGCCGCAATGCGCTGGCAGATATTCGGCTGCTTGAGCCAGTTTTTCAGCTTTTCGTTGTAAGTAAACGCGCCGACCTTTTCCACATCCAGATAAATCGGATTGAGCCATTCGCGCGAAGACGGGCTGTACGGGCTGGCAAAAGCAGGCTTGGCACTGAAAAGCGCATGCAGCGGATTGATGCCGACGAAATCCAGTTGCTTATCCGCCGCAAACGCCATCAAATCCAGCAAATCGGTAAAATCCCCGATGCCCCAGTTCCGTTGCGAACGCAGGCTGTACAGATGCGTTGTCAGTCCGTTCATGCGCAAACCGTGTTCCAGCGTTTTCGGCTGATAAACCGACTGCGGCGCAACCACCAGCCGCACCTTGCGGACGCCGCCTTCCACTTCCGCAGACAAAGTGTAATAGCCGCAAGCCAAAGCCGGCAGCGCAACCCAAAGCGCGCCGTCTTCGCCATGGCTCAACACCAAAACCTGCCGTCCGCCCGCTTCGTCTTCCAAGCAAATTTCAGCCGCGTCATGAAACTCAGCAGGCAGTTGCAAAGATTCCCGACCGTTTTCATGCGCGACCAAAGTATCCGCATAAAGGTCGTCTGAAAAACCGTCCTGCTGCAAAGCCTTAATAATCCCTTCCAAAACCTCGGGCTTGGTCGCATGATAAATTCCACCGATGTCGTGGAAACCCAAATCAATACCCAAGCCTACAGCCTGCTCTTCCAAATGTTCGCTCATGACACAATTCGCCTGTTTACAATAAACCGAATCTTAATATAAATAAGATTGAATGTTTCCCATAATTCAGAGAAAACAACCCTTCAGACCAGAATTTCCCTGCTTAGTTTGACTTATCCCAAAATTTTGATTGATGACTCTAAAGACATGCTGACAAAACGGCGGGAAAATTTCTATTATCATAATATTCTAAATAGTAGACATCTTTTTCGTTGTTTCAGCAGCAAACCTAAGTATTTCTCATTTAATCTCTGAAATTCTTTTTTCGTAAGATTTAAATAAGTTTTCCAAGTAATAATTTATCGAGGAACTTCCATAAAACCCAATATTGTCATACAGTTTCATTGCAAAAAACGATTTGATTTGTTTCTTCCATATATGAAATAAATTCCAAAACATTCGTTAATATACTTTTTTGAATTACGACAGAAGTTTTAACTTGTAAATTCCATAAGATTAAAATAATATACAGAAAATTTTTCACCAGCCCTTCTTTTCATCTGAGATTATTACCTATGTTAAAACAAGCTATTTTACTGACTGCTCTGATTGGTGCGCTTACCGGCTGTACTTACGGCCATATGCACTACTCACCATCCTATGAACAAGAAGCCACCATGCGTGCCGACTCCCGCCGCGTTCAAGCTGACGAACGTGCAGAACGTGCAGAGCGCCGCCGCGAGCGCCGTCAAGAAATGATGGATGAAGCCGACGCTATCAACCGCGCAAACCGCAACAACCGCATCTACATCCTTCACTGATCACCGGTCCTTACGGATTATTGGATTCCTAATACTTATATTTCAAACAGGTAACATCATGAAAAATAAAATCGCAGCCCTGCTCCTGACTTCTTTCGTTATCACCGGTTGCTCTGCGCCCGGAGGCTCCGTAGGCGATTTGGCTATCGGTAGCGATTCCGCAGCCATCAAAGCTGGCCGCAACCGCGAATCTGCACAACTCTCCCGTGCCGAGCTGGAACAACACCGCCGTCAACGTACCAATGTTTCAGAAGAGTTGGCATTGGAACGCGAAAAACGTCAAGACAAACGTGACCAAGTCAACGGCGCAATGGGTACCGCAGCCAATGCAGTCGGCTTGATTGGCGGTATCGCAGGTACTGCCGCTTTGATCAAAGCTTGGTTCTAATTTAGCAGGTATTCGTAAAAAACGACCGATACAGCGTATCGGTCGTTTTTCTTATTCTCGGCTTCTTCATAGGTTAATTAAGTTTAAACTTTCTATAGTGGATTAACTTTAAACCAGTACGGCG
>NZ_KV838147.1:57280-66681 GCF_001838645.1 Neisseria sp. HMSC70E02
TTGTCCTGATTTAAAGTTAATCCACTATAAATACCGCAGTTTAAACTCGTCCATCCTTTATAAAGTCCTAGACAAAACCCAAAAGGTCGTCTGAAAACCCAAAACCGGTTTTCAGACGACCTTTATCTATTTAATGCCATCAAGCCGCTTTACGATGGTAATGCCGCAGCGCGTGTTCTTTGCGACGACCGCTACTGAATGCCGATACGCGTTTCAGATAGCCGATGACGCGGGTGCCGTAGTCGATGTCGTGCGAACCGCAGGCGGAACAAGCGTGCAGGGTACGTTTGTCGATATGGCCGCATTCGTTGCAGATGGTAATGCGCACGTTCACGCAGAAGTAGTTGCAGCCGGTTTGTGCGGCGATGTCCAAGAGCGAGCGGTAGCCGGATTCAGGCAGGGCTTCGTCAAGGTTCAGGTGCAGCGCGGAGCCGCCGTCGAGCCAGTCCACCAGTTCTTTGCCGTGCAGCAGGAATTTGTCGAGCGCGTTGATTTCTTCGTCTTCAACGACGTAGAAATAGGAGTTGTAGCATTCGCGGCTGACTTTGTAGCCGTCGGCTTTGTCCCATTTGGCGTTTTTCACGCCGAGGTTTTCGGCGGGGACAAACTCGGTATTGAACTTCACGCCATAGTGTTTGCTGGCGGCTTGGTTGGCTTCGAATATGGTTTTCAGACGACCTTGGACGAAGTTGATGTAGTCGTCGTTGTAGCCGACCTTGATACCTTTTGATTCGGCGGCTTCCGCCATGCCGTTGATGCCGATGGTGAGGAACTGTTTGTCCAGCGTGATGAAGCCTGCATCGTAAACGGGCAGCATTCCGGCGGCTTGGTATTCTTCCATCAGTTTGCGGTAGGCGTATTGGTATTTGTGGATTTTGGCCACTTCGGCGGCAAGGTCGCGCTCGTCTTGCTCCAATCGGTTCATGTTAATGGTGATGACGTTGATGGAACCGGTCGCCACGCCGCCCGCGCCAAGAGTGTAGCTGAAGGTGCGGTCTTCAATGGCGTTGCGCAGGCGGCAACAGGAAGCCAACGAGTCGGGATTATCGGAAAGATA
Organism: Neisseria sp. HMSC70E02; assembly: GCF_001838645.1. NCBI lineage: Bacteria > Pseudomonadati > Pseudomonadota > Betaproteobacteria > Neisseriales > Neisseriaceae > Neisseria > Neisseria sp. HMSC70E02. Next base: position 58,338 of record NZ_KV838147.1, read on the forward strand.
AACGAAGAAGGAATTGCCTTCCGCTAACTCTTTCGCCATTTCGTCGGCGAACACGGTGTCTTTGCATTTGCCGCCGTCGGTCAGCATCGCAGCGGTCACGACGGGGAAGGTCAAAACGGCTTTGGTGCGTTCCTGATTGAACCATTTGAGGAAGAAGTTTTGCAGCTTCGCTACGCTCGCCCACACCGGTTTGCTGAAATCGGGGAAGACGAAATCGCCGAACATCGCATCGAAATAGTATTGATCGTAAACGGAAATATTCCAAAATACGCTCTGATAACCGCGCGCGGCAGCGGGCTGGTTGATGCTGTATACCACCTGCTGCATATGGTTGGCGATTTCTTTACCGTGGGTTTCCAAATAATCATCACCGTAGTCTTTGCGGGCGAAGTAGTCGAAATAGGTCAGAAACTCCACCGTCGCCACCGCGCCGGCAAACTGCGCGCTGATGGCAAACACAAGGTTGATAAACGAACCGCAAAACGAAGCCAGATGTTGCGGCGCTTTAGATTCGCCGCCGAGTTTGCTTAAGCCGTCGAGCAGGAAGGGATACAGCGTAACCGACACACAATAAGGCTTAAGGCTGGTTTCGTCGTGCACATAAATCTCATGCGCCTCAATCTGGCGGATGTATTCGTCGGCGACGGATTGGTCGAAAATTTCGGCGATTTTGCGCGACACTTGGGCGCGGTTAATCTGCACGAAAAAGTCTTTCATGATTTCCGCTTCCATCGTGGCGATGTTTTTCTGGGTAACGTTGGCATTGGCGTCCATTTTCGAGCCGTCCGCCGCGTTTTGCGCGCTGATGTAGTCGTGCATGAATTGCAGTTTGCCGTTTAACTGTTCGGGATGCAGCCGAATCATGTTAATTCCTCCTGTGTGAGTTGGATAAAAAAGCCTCAGGCCGTCTGAAAAGCGGCCGCCTGCGGCTGGGTTGTAATCGGGATGATTTTGGGCGCGGGTTTGTCTTTGATAAACAAGCGGTTCAACACCTCGCCCGTGCACAAATCGATAAATTTCTGATTGGTTGTCGGGCTGTCCAAACCGCCCAGCTCCATCTGCCAGCGGCCGGTTTTCAGATACGTCAGATAAGGCAGGATGCCGTCTGAAACCGCCTCCAGCTCCTCACGCTCCAAACCGGTGTACAAACAGGCTTTCAAACCTGCCTGCGTCACGATGCCCAACATTTTCTGCAAAGCTTCCGGCTGCCATTCCCCGCCCATAAACAACACGCAGCTAATCAGCCCGCGATAGCGTTTCAGACGGCCTTTCAAATAATCCTCGGTCAATTCCGTGCCGACACCCTCTTTCCACGCATCGGCACTGTGGCAGCCTTTACAGCGCAGCGGGCAGCCGGAAAACAGAAACGCCAGCGACACTTCGCCCGGCACTTCCTGCCATACGATTTGCTCGATTGTGAATTTCAACGCTGCCATGACTTGCTACTCATAAATACAATATATGGTGTGAATTAAATCATAAGAACACAAGATATGGTATTTTTATTTAACAATGCAACAAACCGATATGATAGTTTTTAATAATTCACTATATTAAAAATCCAAATCAAAAAGCAGTTTAAATATAAAAAAGCCGTACTCGGGAAACACGCTTCGCATTCCCCAATACGGCCGTTACGCCATCATATAGTGGATTAAATTTAAATCAGGACAAGGCGCCGAAGCCGCAGACAGTACAGATAGTACGGCAAGGCGAGGTAACGCCGTACTGGTTTAAAGTTAATCCACTATAATTTTTTGAAATTTACATCCTTTTCTTACAGTACGACCTTGCCCGAATAGCGAAAACCCAAAACGATAAGCAAACTCCGTAATAACAAAAGCCATTAACAATCCATTCCCTCCAATGACCAAAGGTCGTCTGAAAATCCGCTCCCCAACTTTTCAGACGACCTCCCGCAGTCTGAAACCCAAGCGAAAAGTGTTACAATAGCCGTTTTATTTTAGCCGCTTAAGACAGTCCGACCATGTGCAACCACCATCATCAAAACGACAGCAAAACTCCCCACTCAGAAGCTCGCGACAACGACACCATCCGCATCCGCGGCGCGCGTACGCATAATTTGAAAAACGTCGATTTGGACATTCCGCGCCACAAGCTCGTGGTGGTAACAGGATTGTCAGGCAGCGGCAAGTCGTCGCTGGCGTTTGACACGCTGTATGCCGAAGGGCAGCGGCGTTATGTCGAGAGCCTTTCCGCCTATGCGCGGCAGTTTTTGCAGATGATGGACAAGCCCGATGTCGATTTGATCGAAGGACTGTCGCCCGCAATTTCCATCGAGCAGAAATCCACCAGCCACAACCCGCGTTCCACCGTCGGCACGGTAACGGAAATCCATGATTACCTGCGTCTTTTGTACGCCCGCGTCGGCACGCCGTATTGCCCCGAACACAATCTGCCGCTATCCAGCCAAACCGTGTCGCAGATGGTCGATGCCGTGTTGAAGCTGCCGGAAGACACGCGCGTGATGATTCTGGCGCCGGCGGTGCGCGAGCGTAAGGGCGAATTTGTCGATTTCTTTGCCGACTTGCAGGCGCAGGGTTTTGCGCGGGTGCGCGTGGACGGCGAGGTCTATCAGTTGGACGAAGTGCCGAAGCTGGAAAAAAACATCAAACACAATATCGACGTGGTCATCGACCGCGTGAAAGTGAAGGCGGACATCAAGCAGCGGCTGGCGGAAAGTTTTGAAACCGCGCTGCGCCACGGCAACGAGCGCGCGCTGGCAATGGAGATGGACAGCGGCGAAGAACATTGGTTTTCCGCGCGTTTCGCCTGCCCCGTGTGTTCGTACAGCCTGCCCGAATTAGAGCCGCGCCTTTTTTCGTTCAACAACCCGATGGGTTCCTGCCCGACTTGCGACGGCTTGGGCAACACCAATTTCTTCGACCCCGAAAAAGTAGTCGCGCATCCCGAATTGTCGCTGGCAACGGGCGCGATTGACGGCTGGGACAAGCGCAACCAGTTCTATTTCCAAATGATTCAATCGCTGGCGCGGCATTACGGTTTCGATGTGCAGGCTGCTTGGGAAACGCTACCTGAAAAAGTCAAAAAAGTCGTGTTGCACGGCTCGGGAAAAGAAGTCATTGATTTCACTTACCTATCCGAACGCAGCACCACCTTCAACCGCAGTCACGCCTTCGAAGGCATCATCCCCAATCTCGAACGCCGCTACCGCGAAACAGACAGCGAAACCGTGCGCGAAAAACTGCGCGAATACCAAAACCACCGCGCCTGCCCGAGCTGCGGCGGCGCACGTTTGCGCAAAGAAGCCCGCTACGTTTACGTCAGCGGCGAACCTTTGCACGAAGTTTCCGCCTGGCCGCTGACCAAAACCCACCAATTCTTTGAAACGCTGGATTTGGACGGCAACAAAAAACAAATCGCCGAAAAAATCCTCAAAGAAATCACCGAGCGGCTCGGCTTCCTGATTAACGTCGGGCTGGATTACCTGAATCTCTCCCGCTCCGCCGAAACCCTCTCCGGCGGCGAAGCCCAGCGCATCCGCCTTGCCAGCCAAATCGGCAGCGGACTAACCGGCGTAATGTATGTGTTGGACGAACCCTCCATCGGCCTGCACCAGCGCGACAACGACCGCCTGCTCGCCACCCTCAAACGCCTGCGCGATTTGGGCAACAGCGTGATTGTGGTCGAACACGACGAAGACGCCATCCGCGAAGCCGATTTCGTCGTCGATATGGGCCCCGGCGCGGGCGAACACGGCGGCAACGTACTGATTGCCGACACGCCCGAAAACGTCGCCAAATGCGAAAAATCCGTTACCGGACAATACCTCAGCGGCAAAAAATCCATTGCCGTGCCGTCTGAACGCACGCCCGTCAATCCCGACCGAATGCTCGTCCTCAAAGGCGCGCGCGGCAACAACCTCAAAAACGTTACCCTCGAACTGCCGCTCGGTTTGATTACCTGCATCACCGGCGTATCCGGCAGCGGCAAATCCACCCTGATTAACGACACCCTCGCCAAAATTACCGCCCGCGAACTCAACCGCGCCCAAGAAGAGCCCGCCCCATACGACGACATCCACGGCCTCGAACACCTCGACAAAGTCATCAACGTCGACCAATCCCCCATCGGCCGCACCCCGCGCTCCAACCCCGCCACCTACACCGGCCTGTTCACTCCCATCCGCGAACTCTTCGCCGGCGTACCCCTCTCGCGCGAACGCGGCTACAACGTCGGCAGATTCTCCTTCAACGTCAAAGGCGGCCGCTGCGAAGCCTGCCAAGGCGACGGCGTGATTAAAGTCGAAATGCACTTCCTGCCCGACGTATACGTCCCCTGCGAAGTCTGCCACGGCAAACGCTACAACCGCGAAACGCTCGAAATCCAATACAAAGGCAAAAACATCAGCCAAGTACTCGACATGACCGTCGAAGAAGCCCGCGAATTTTTCGACGCCGTCCCCACCGTATCGCGCAAACTGCAAACCCTAATGGACGTAGGCCTCGGCTACATCCGCCTCGGCCAGTCCGCCACCACCCTCTCCGGCGGCGAAGCCCAGCGCGTCAAACTTGCCCTAGAGCTATCCAAACGCGACACCGGCAGAACACTCTACATCCTCGACGAACCCACCACCGGCCTGCACTTCGCCGACATCGCCCTGCTGCTCGAAGTCATAGGTCGTCTGAAAGGCAAAGGCAACTCGATAGTGATTATTGAGCATAATCTTGACGTCATTAAAACTGCGGATTGGATTGTGGACTTAGGGCCGGAAGGTGGCGACGGTGGTGGTAAAATTATCGCTTCAGGTAGCCCCGAGGAAGTGGCGAAGGTTAAGGGGAGTTATACTGGGAAGTATTTGAAGAGTATCTTTAATATATTATAGTTTATTCATCTTATTCATATTTACATGAGAGAAAGAAATGGATTCAAACAAACATAATCGGCAGTTTATTCAGTTAGATAAAATCTTTTTAGACTTAAAAAATCCAAGACATATTCCATATCAATCAGAAGTAGAAACCATTAAGTATCTTTGTGAGAATGAAGATATTTTTAATTTAGCTAAAGATATTGCCTTGTATGGTTTAAACCCACTGGAAAATTTAGCAGTTGTAAAAGATGATAAAACAGGTACTTATGTTGTTGCAGAAGGGAACCGTAGATTATGTGCAATAAAACTCCTAAATGATCCTTATCGTGCACCTCAAAAGTTTCAAAAAAAATTTCTTGAGTTATCTAGTAATTGGGAGAATATTTCTGAATTAGAAGTTATCGTTATAGAAGATGAAGAAAATGTTGATTTGTGGTTAACAAGAATTCATGCAGGGCAGCAACAAGGGATTGGTCGTCGTCAATGGGATTCTGAACAAAAGACTCGTCATTTTGGAGATAGTAAAAATACATTAGCACAACTGCTTTTAGACTATGCAGAAAAAGAGGGGTTATTAACAACAGATACTAGAAGGGGAAAGTTATCAGTAGTACAACGATTCTTAACTAATCATGATTTTAAAAATTTAATTGGAATATCAAACAAAATAGAAGAGTTTAATCCAAGTGAAATAAATATGGAATATTTCACAATTTTCATTAATGATGTTGCTAAAGGGAAAATTGACACACGAACACATTCAACTAGTGAGCAAATTCGTGAATATGTTCAATTCAATAAAAATAATGAAGATTCTAGTAAAAGTGATGATGTTAATAATTCAACTTGTGAATCATCATACTCAATAGATGATAAAATTGATGATGGCACCAATATAATTCAAAATAATCTCGAAAATATTGCTGAAAAACCACAAAGTGAGCCAATAAAAAATATTTCTCCAAAACCTAGAACCAAATTGGTTAATTCAAAGGATTTGATGGATAAATTAAAACTACTTAATAATTACAAATTATCGAAAATATACTATTCCTTAAATGAAATATCAGTACAAAAGCATCCTGCTCTTATAACTGTTGGTATATGGTCTTTTTTAGAATCATTGACTTTTTTACATGGTCGAGATGGAGGTGAATTGTCAGCATATATCAATAATAAATTTAGCAGTCTAGGTTTTGATAGTAAAAAACATAAAGCTATCAAGGAGGCCGTTCAAAGATTTCATGAGAGTGGAAATACTACAAAACATCATCCTACTGCAGCAAATTTTAATTATGAACAAATTATTAACGATTTTGAGGTTATTACTCCATTATTAATAGCAATTATAAATAATATTAATAATCAAAATTAAATTATCTGATTGGTAAAACATTTATGTCAAGTTATTCATTTTCTCCACTAAGATATCCTGGTGGTAAGTTTTCGATGCTGAAGTTTACTAAAGCATTAATATATAACAATGCGCTACAAAGATGTCATTATATAGAACCATATGCAGGAGGAGCTGGTCTTGCTTTAGGTTTAATGTATGATGGCTTTGTAAGTGAAATCCATATTAATGATATAGATCCTATGATATGGAGTTTTTGGTTTTCCATATTAAATCATACAAAAGAATTTATTGAACTAATTAATTCCACTCCTATCACCATAGATGAATGGCATAAACAAAAGGAAATTAACTCTAGATGCAATTTAAATGATTATCTTCACCTTGGATTTTCTACTTTTTTCTTAAATAGAACTAATCGATCTGGCATAATAAAAGGAGCAGGTGCAATAGGAGGCAAAAATCAAAGTGGAGCTTATAAAATAGATTGTAGATTTAATAAAAGTGATTTGATTGAACGTATTAAAAGGATAAAAAAATATTCAAATAGAATTCATCTAACAAATTTAGATGCTATAGCTTTTATAAATGAAGTAGAGAATTACACCCCAGATAATACTTTTTTCTTTATTGATCCTCCATATTATAATAAAGGATCATCCCTTTATACTAGCTTTTATCTTCCAGAAGATCATGCTTTAGTTGCAGACTCTATAAAAAAAATTAATAAATATTGGGTCGTTACGTATGATAATACTCCTGAGATATATAATTTATATGATGGATACGGTCGGATTCCATTTAATATTAATTATTCATTACAGACAAAACGAAAGGGAAATGAATTGTTAATTTACTCTGAAAATTTAGCAATATGCACTGATTATTTAAAATAATTAAAATTTTGTAGCGAGCGTTAGCTTGCGCTTATCCAACCGACCGCGTGCGGTTGGTTGATTGACGGTTTGCTATTTCAACTTTTCAGACGACCTCAAAGGTCGTCTGAAAACATCAACTTCAACAAAGTTAAAACCTTAAACAACAAACCGTTCCTTCTCCAACGCTCAAACCAAAAACAAAAATCCTATGGCGTGTTACCGCAGAAACTTCATTGCCGGCGGCACATTCTTTTTCACCGTCAAACTCGCCAACCCAAAATCGCGCCTGCTTGTCGAACATATCGACTTCGCGTGCGGCCTATATGGATGTGCAAAAACTATATCCCTTTAAAACCGTCGCCGTATGCGTACTGCCGAACCATATTCACGCCATTTGGACGCTGCCGCCTGACGATACGGATTATTCCCTGCGCTGGCGGCTGATTAAAACCAAATTCTCCGCACATTTCCCTCATGCCGAAAACCTGTCTGCCAGCAAACAGCGGCGGAACGAACGCGGTATTTGGCAACGGCGTTTTTACGAACACACCGTGCGCGACGAAATCGATTTGCAGCGTTGCACAGACTATATCCATTTCAATCCCGTCAAACATGGATTGTGCGGCAATGTCCGCGATTGGGCGTTTTCATCGTTTCACCGTTATGTTCGGGACGTTCTTTAACATATCCACTACTACCAGCACTTAAATTACAAAATACGCTTTCACGAGCTATATTTACATCATCTAAGTTCCCAGTTTTCGTCGAAACCCTACACTTCCGTCCGTCCCAATGCGTCGGTAACGACGGTATGGTCTTTGCGGTAGTCGAACGTCCATTCTTCGCCGAGGTTGTTGCTGCTTTTGAGCACTTTGCCGTCGGTGTCGTAACGGTCGTATTCGTAGCGGGATACCAGTCTGTTGGGCTGGTTGTGTTCGACCATAATGTGGTTGCGGTAGGCGAAACCGCGCAGTTTTTTGCCGTCGCGTCCGTAAACGGCGGTCAAATCGCCGTAGCCGTCATAGTCGTAGCGCACCAGTTCCTTGCCGTTGAAGGTGACGGAGGTGAGGCGGTTGACGTAGAAACGCTCGTCTTCGGAAACGAAGACGTCCCGCTCCCCGGCCGGGTCGAAGTCGGGATCGTTGTCGTTCAGACAGATGGAGGAGAATACGGGTTGGAAGCGTCGACCGCTGCCGTCGTAAATGCTGTGCGGCAGACCGTTGTCGTCGTAGCAGAGGCGGATATGGCGGCCGTTGC
>NZ_KV838147.1:66781-68620 GCF_001838645.1 Neisseria sp. HMSC70E02
GCTCGTCTTCGGAAACGAAGACGTCCCGCTCCCCTGCCGGGTCGAAGTCGGGATCGTTGTCGTGCAGACGGATGGAGGAGAATACGGGTTGGAAGTGTCGGCCGCTGCCGTCGTAAATGCTGTGCGGCAGTCCGTTATCGTCGTAGCAGAGGCGGATATGGCGGCCGTTGCGGTCGAGTTGGGCGACCAGTTGGAAAATGCCGCAGCCGGAATCGACTTCGGCAAACAGCAGCCGTGCGCCGCCGTCAGGGGAGGCGATTTGGTAGAGGTCGTCTGAAATTCGGTTTTCAGACGGCCTCTATGTTAACTGCTAATGAGATTGTTAAAGAACAAATGTTTCAGACGACCTCAAAGAAGATAGTGAGGCCGTCTGAAAAACAGAAACCGCGTGCGTGCATTCCGTACACACCCTAACATCAGAATTTGAAGGTTTTGTGCGGGGCGTGGAACCGTTTTGGGGCTTTGAAAAGCAGCCTGCACTTTTTCAGGTAGCCCGAAAGGGGGTGTGGGAAGCAATTGTCCACCCTACATCAGAATTGAAGGTTTCATCCAAACTACGGATTGCTTATTGCATATTATTTCCAATATATAATTTAATCTTCTCAAATTGCTCATTGGAACAATAAATGGAAAAAATATTCTTCCCACTCTGTTTATTCTGTGCAGATAAAATATTATTTTTATATTCAAAATAGATTCTACTTAATGGAATTGAACCCTTACCAATTTCACCATTACATGAAAAGGTAAAATTTATTTGATTAGCACTTATATTAATGCTTCCACATTCTTTTTTACTTCGTTGTTCGGCTAAAATTATTTTGAACCAACCTCCAAACCCTGGATCATAATGATAATTTGAAATATAAGGAGGAGTTGAAGATACCAAAATTGATGCTATTAATCCTGTTAAAATTTTCATGATTATTTACCTTTATTAAGCCTTCTAATTTTTCTTGCAAGCGAAGCGGGAGTAACCCAACCAGACATCTTCATTTCTTCTATGCCAGCAGCTTGACTCGTTCCATAAGCAAAACTTGCACATTGCCTGTTACGTAAGTTATAGCCAGAAGTTTCAGTATTTTTACTATTAAAATCATTTATGTAATTTTTAACCTTCACCATTTGTTTATCAGTTAAATTATAGCTTCTTGATACCAAATGTGAACTCCCCAAATGTGAAATATCATTGAAATCCATAGCTCCTCCCATATCACTCATAAGAATACTTGCAATATCTTTTGATTTATATCTAAATCCATCTCCATCAGGCCATTGTCCAATATATTGCGTTTTCCCATTTTCCTCCAAGCCAATAAACGCATGCCCTACAAAGTCACTAGGATCCGAGAAAATAGTTAATTTTCCCTCCAAACCTAACACATCCGTCCAACTCTGTATATTAGGAGCAAATCGATAAAGGTTACTACCCCCCAACAACCCAATCGGGTCCTGATTCACAAATCGCCCGGTCTCAGGCTCGTAATACCGCATCAGGTTGTAATGCAGCCCCGTCTCTTCATCATAATACTGGTTTTGCAATCTGAACGGCTGATGTGCATCCTTGTAAACCCGTTCATCCTTTTTCAGACGACCCCAGGCGGTGTATTCGCCGTACCATAAGAGATTGCCGTGGATGTCGGTCATCTCGCGCGGGATGCCGATTTGGTCGTTGTGGAAATAACTTAGGTATTGTTTGCCGTCTTTAGCGTTGTCAAAGATTTGCGCCAGCGGTTCGTAGCTGTCTTGGTCGGTGTAGATATAGGTGTAACAGCCTTTGTAGGTGTACTCCTGCAACAGGCGGCTGCCGTCCCAGACGAAGTGGGTGCGTTTCGGTTC
>NZ_KV838147.1:68720-69242 GCF_001838645.1 Neisseria sp. HMSC70E02
AGGCGAGTTTGTCTTGGCGTTCTTTGGAAAGGCGGCGTCCGAACGGGTCGTAGGCGTAGGTCCAGATTTCGGTGTTGCCGGCGGGCTTTTTGATTTCGGCGCGGACGAGTTGGTTTTCTAAATCGTATTGGTAATATTGGTTTTCGCCGTCGGGCAACTGGCGGTAGATCAGGTTGCCCAATGCGTCGTAGGTGTATTCGATGCCGTTGTATTCTTTGAGGCGGTTGCCGCTGACCGGGTTGCCGCCCTTTCCTTCTGCCGCTTTGTCGGAAAGGATATTGTGGGCGGGGTCGAAGGCGAAGGTTTCGCTGCGGCCGGTTTGGCTGTTGCGGGCTTCCTGAATGCGTCCGATTTTGTCGTAAACGTAATGGAGGACGCCGCTTCTTTGGTCGGCGCTTTGGATCAGGTTGCCGGCTTTGTCGTAGGCGTAGCGGCGGTTGACGGCGCCGCCGGCCAGCGGATTTTGTTTGCCGCGGGAGGTTTGTGTGCCGCTCCAGACGGTACGCTGGCTTTTCAGACGAC
>NZ_KV838147.1:69342-93173 GCF_001838645.1 Neisseria sp. HMSC70E02
AGCCGGAATCGACTTCGGCAAACAGCAGCCGTGCACCGCCGTCGGGGGAGGCTATTTGGTAGAGGTCGTCTGAAATCTGTGAAAAGAAGATTTGTTCGTAAGGATCAAAATAGGCGTCATCCAGACCGTAGGGGTCTTCCTCAGCGGAAGCAGGTCTTGGTGCGGCCTCTTCCTCATATAGATCGTCTTCATCTTCGTCGGCTGCGGAATAAGGCTCTTCCGCTTCGTCGCTGATATCCGGCAACGAAATTTCCCTGCCCTGCTCATCAATATAAAGGAAACCGTCGGCAGTCCGGACAAGACGCATGGAGAACGGCAGCGACCAACCTTGTCCCAGCCAGCCGTTGCCTATTTGGTCGGAATAGTAGCTGCGCTGCCAAACAAGGGGAAGCGGGGAATCGAAGGCAAAGTCGGTCTCGGTATCGTCAAATAGGACTTTGATACCGAGCACTGCGTTTACGGGGTTACCGATAGCAGCAGCTACCTTACAAGGAATACAGTGGCCATGACCCGAGGTAACTACCCCGCCATCGAAGCCCATGCCCATGCCGCCGCTAAAACCACTGACCATTTTACGGGAAGGCGGCTTGGGGCCCGGCTGACCGGGTATCATGGACGCAAGGGAAACCAGTTCGGATATGGCATCAACTGCATCGGCTGCAGCAGAATCAGGCGCAACTATGGAAAGGGCAGTGGAAGCAACATCGGCAACCATCTCTATCACATCCACTGGTCCGGCTGCATTGGTCAGCGGCTCAGGTGGATTGGCAGAGCCTTGAGACACCATGGCTGGTGCTTCAGGTTTGGGGATGAGAATACCGAAAGTATTACCGAAAGAGGCCATGGGTTTACTCCCTCCGTCGAGATTTTATTGATATTGAAATGGAAAACCTAAGTTGCTTACAGATTTACAAGTTTGAATCAAAATTGCTTTTGAATATATAGTGGATTAAATTTAAATCAGGACAAGGCGCCGAAGCCGCAGACAGTACAGATAGTACGGCACCGATTCACTTGGTGCTTCAGCACCTTAGAGAATCGTTTTCTTTGAGCTAAGGCGAGGTAACGCTGTACTGGTTTAAAGTTAATCCACTATATTTTGAAAATAGCATGACACAACGCGAAGATTATAACAAACAACAAACTGCAAATAAATTGTAAAGTAAGACACTAAAATAATAAAAAATGTTCCACAAATACTTCTTTATCATACAAATATTACTTTAGTTATTCTTTTAATAAGGAAAAAAATATATTAATACATAAACCAAAATTATGGTAAAGTATATATACAGTGGCTATGGCAGACATAACTCATAGCCAAAGCATAATCGATACCTTAAGTAACTTTATCATTTGTTAATTTTACATTATGTGATTGTTATTTATGCAGCAAAGCGAAATCTACTTTTTCGGAAAACTAAATCAGTCTCGTGATTTTATTGTTTCTGAAAATCTCCAAACTAATGATAAAAACTTTTGGGACGGATGGTTTGATCGTTGCAACAACCAAGACAAACTCATTCCGTTTACCCGAAAAGCGCTTTCTGTATCGCGGATTTGGCTGTTTTGCATTAAACTGCCTGATAGCATTACCTATATTGGGCTAACGGCACTCAGCTCAGACCAAACAGGTCGACAATATCCTTTTGTACTGTTCCAAAAACCTTATTCTCTTCTAGAACAGTTAAAGTCTATTAATTTTTTCTCTCAAAACATAGATTTTTTTAACCAAACATTAATAAATGGTAAATGTATTATAACAAATTGTTTAGGTACACTTTATAAGTCTGACCATCCGTTACCCGAGCCTTTCCTTAATTTCTTATCTAAATCAGATAACATTGGCAGCTTTTGGCTGGACTGCGAAAGCGGTTACCATATAGAAAGAGACGGAGAGCCCACCTGCTCTCTGTTCAATAAAATATTTGGATTATAAATAGATGAATACATTTCCCTTATGGGCAGAACCTATTTCCGCTGACACCCCCGAAGGGGTAAATATTGAATACGACAGCCGCTTTTTAGAGCTTCAAAGCGCTGCCGAAGGGAAACCGGAAAGGCAATATGGCGACACCATCATCCCTGCTGAAGAGCCTGATTGGGCAACAGTAGAGAAGCTGTGCAATCAATTGCTGGCTGAATCGAAAGACCTTCATGTTTTGTCCTATTACACACAGGCGCTCACTGCAAAACATGGCCTGGTTGGCTTTTGCGCCGGTTGTGAAGCCATCAAAACCAATGTAGATTTGTATTGGAGATCCCTATATCCCAAGCTCGAAGATGAAGACGGCGAACCCGACCCGTTTTATCGAATCAATGCGCTAAGTGCATTCGCTACGCATGACGGCATCGCCAAAGAAGTATTTTCAGCCAAATTATTAGTAAACGGACTGACCCAACAGCCTATTACCGTTAAAGAAGCAGTTTCCGTCTTGCAAGGCAATGACCCGCAAAGCTATCCGGGCGGCAAAGAACGTTTGATGCTCGATATCAGGGTAAGTGCCGATACCGGCAAACCGGAATTGATTGCCTTAATCCAGGCATTAGACCATCTGAAAGATATTCAAAACACTTTCTCGACCCAGCTGCAAGACGAACACTCACTCAATTTTGAAGTGATTCAAAAACCGCTCACCCTGATCCACAAAGCCATCAATTACAACGATGGAAGTACCCCGCAGCTGCAACAGGCTGAACAAACAGAACAACCCGCTGAAACGCCCGTTTCGACCGTTGCTCAAGAGCAATCGACCCTTCAAGAAGCGGATGCATGGCGTCGTCTGAATATCAAAAATCGGGCTGATGTCGATTTGGCTTTGGAAAAAATCTGCATCTACTTTGAAACGCTGGAACCCAGCCACCCTGCCCCGTTATTTATCCGCAGGGTACAGCGGCAAATGAATATGAACTTCTACGACATCATGAAAGATATCAGTCCTGAAAGCATTGCCAATCTGGAAGTTTTGATCGGGAAGCAGGACGAAGAAACGGGAACTTCCAACGAATAAGCTAGTCTATCCGCAATATTTAAAGTTCGTTTAAATAAACAACTTTTATCATTTAAAGGTCATTGAATATGTCACGAAACAAATCATCCGGACAAAAATTTATTGCCCGCAACCGGGCGCCTCGCGTACAGATTGAGTACGATGTAGAACTTTACGGTTCTGAGAAAAAAATTGAGCTTCCATTCGTTATGGGGGTGATGGCAGATTTGGTCGGGAAACCCGTAGAGCCGCTACCTGAATTGGCCGAACGTAAATTTTTGGAAATTGATGTAGATAATTTCGATGAACGCATGAAAGCCCTCAAACCGCGTGTCGCATTTAATGTCAAAAATACGCTTACCGGGGAAGGCAACTTGAATGTAGAGCTTGAATTGGAAAGCATGGATGATTTCTCTCCGGCAGCAATAGCCAAAAAAGTAGGTCCTTTAAACGAACTCCTACAAGCGCGTACAGAGCTTGCCAACCTGCTTTCATATATGGATGGTAAGAGCGGTGCTGAAGAATTAATCGGAAAAGTCTTGGGAGACAGCGAGCTGCTGAAAAGCCTTGCAGCCGCACCTAAAGCAACAACCAAAGACGAGCAGTAATTTCAGATGAAATCAATAAAGTGAGCGTGAATCATGACTGAAAAGCAATTAGACATCCAAGGGGACAGCGGCGCGAAAAGTGTGTTTGCCGCAAATGAATTTGAACAGCTGCTGCAAAAAGAATTCAAACCCAAAACTGAAGAAGCCAAAAGTGCTGTCAATAATGCCGTAGCGACACTGGCACAGCAAGCTTTGCAAAACGCCATTACTATTTCAGACGACACTTATCAAACCATCGAAGCGATTATTGCAGAGATCGACAGAAAACTTTCCGAACAGATCAATTTGATTCTGCATCATGAAGATTTCCAAAAGCTGGAAGGCGAATGGCGCGGCCTGCATCATTTGGTTACCAATACCGAAACCGATACTTTGTTGAAAATCAAAGTATTGCCCATCTCCAAAAAAGAAGTTGCCCGCAATTTAAAACGCTTCAAAGGCACCGCTTGGGACCAAAGCCCCCTATTCAAACGCATTTATGAAGAAGAATACGGCCAGTTTGGTGGCGAGCCTTTCGGCTGTTTGATTGGCGACTACTATTTTGATCACTCTGCACCCGATGTGGAAATGCTCAATAGTCTTGAAAAAATTGCCGCCGCCGCACACTGTCCGTTCATCGCCGGCGCATCCCCCAAACTGATGCAGATGGAATCTTGGCAAGAGTTGGCCAATCCTCGTGATTTGAGCAAAATTTTCCAAAATGCCGAATATGCCCCATGGCGCAGTCTGCGTGATTCCGAAGATTCGCGTTATATCGGTTTGGCCCTGCCACGTTTCTTATCCCGTCTGCCTTACGGTGCCACAACGAACCCTGTCGATGAGTTTGACTTCGAAGAAGAAACTGAAGGCGCGGATCACAACAAATACACATGGGCCAATGCGGCTTATGCAATGGCGGTAAATATTAACCGTTCATTCAAATATTATGGTTGGTGTACCTCAATCCGCGGCGTGGAATCCGGCGGTATCGTTGAAAACCTTCCCTGCCACACATTCCCGACGGATGACGGAGGCGTGGATATGAAATGCCCAACCGAAATCGCCATCAGCGACCGCCGCGAGGCCGAATTGGCAGCATTGGGATTCATGCCGTTGATTCACCGTAAAAATACCGACTTGGCCGCGTTTATTGGTGCTCAATCGCTACATAAACCGTCTGAATATTATGATCCTGATGCTACCGCTAACGCCCGTTTGTCTGCGCGTCTGCCTTACCTGTTTGCGTGCTGTCGTTTCGCGCACTATCTGAAATGTATCGTACGCGACAAAGTCGGTTCGTTCCGCGAGCGTGAAGACATGGAACGCTGGTTAAACGAATGGATTATGAATTATGTAGATGGAGACCCGATTAACTCCACTCAAGAAACAAAAGCCCGTAAACCGTTGGCCGCTGCTGAAGTGGTTGTGGAAGAAGTTGAAGACAATCCCGGATATTACACTTCCAAATTCTTCCTGCGTCCGCACTACCAACTCGAAGGCCTTACCGTTTCATTGCGCTTGGTTTCCAAACTGCCTTCGGCTAAACAGGAATAGTCGGGTTTGGTTTATTTAGGTGGGCATGCTCATGCCCTGTTGTTAAATCCCTTAATTTTTTAACCTTTTAACAAGGAGAGTAAAAACATGGCTATTGATATGTTCATGAAAGTTGAAGGTGTTAACGGCGAATCAAAAGATTCCAACCACAAAGACTGGACCAACATCGAAAGTTTTGACTGGGGTGCCGAGCAACCCGGTTCGATGACCAGCGGTGGTGGCGGTGGTGCCGGTAAAGTCAATTTCAATGACTTGACCGTAGTTGCCGCTATTGACAAAGCCGCTCCGACCATTCTGAAAAACTGTGCTACCGGTCAACACTTGAGCAAAGTAGAAATTTCTGTATGCAAAGCCGGTGGCGAACAGATCGAATATTCGCGCACTACTTTGGAAGATGTCTTGGTAACCGGCGTGAAATTCATCGGTGTACAAGACAACGATGCACTGAAAATGCGTTATTCATTCCAAGCTGCCAAAGTGAAAAACCAATATTGGGAACAAACCGATAAAGGTTCTAAAGGCGCTGAAGTTCAAATGGCCTTCAACATCAAAGAAAACAAATCCGCATAACCACTATGCGCATTTAACTGCAGAAGCCTGGCTTAAAAGGCATTTTAAGTCAGGCTTTATTACAATAAATTTACTTTTCAGACGACCTCTGTCTTCCTGAAAAGTTAATCGGGTTTCAACTATTACACACTTTATACAAATAAATAAGGAGTTGCTGGGATGGATTTGAAGACTAAATTAACGGACATGATTGAGCTTGTACGTTCAAATCCTGATAATCAGGAACACCGTTTGGCATTGATTCAATACCTCTGTCTGAGTGCCAAATGGGAACAGGCTTTAAAGCAAATCGGGCAATACCAAAAACTGTTTCCCGATACTCAAAAGCCTCTGATGCTCTACCTTATTGAAAACATTTCTGCCGAAATGCGTCGTCAAGCAGTCTTGGAAACACAGCAAAAACCCAAAACTCTGGAACAGCACGCAAGCAAACTCGATATTCTTCAAAAACAACTCTCTTTAGTTGCTCATGTTGCAGAGAAAAAAAGCTCTGCCCTCACTGCCGACTACGAAGCCTTATCCGACTGTATCGACGGTACACCAGCGCACATCACTTATCTTCTGGCAGATAAATCGGTTGCCGAAACCGACAGCAACTGGATTATGGATGGCGACGTACGTACTGCTTTTGTTTATGAATTCTTCTATCAAGGCCACTACTATTGGCAAACTTGGGACTCTATTGAAAGTATAGCTTTCAAAGCACCCAGCTCATTGCTCGACATCATCTGGAGGTCGTCTGAAATCAAATTTACCGACGGCGAATGTATCCAATGTACCAGTCCTGCCCGCTATGCCGTTTTACCGGATGCAGAAACCGAATGGTCGGATATGTTGATGAACTGTTCGCAAACAGACTGGATAGAAGTAGCCGAACAGCTCTTTACAGGCATGGGTCAAAAAACCTTGTATACCGACAGCCATGATTTTGGTCTCTTGGATATTCGCAATATTAAATTCGGACAACAGCGTTAAACCTTATCCATCCTCTGACTATCGCAATCCATCATGTCGCAATTCAGAAACCAACTGCTGCCTTCTTTGTTTGACAGACTGACAGATGAAGAGCCGCGCAAAAAAAAAGAGGCACGCCCCGATCAGGTCATCAATCTCGACCAATATCGGCAGGCAGTGCTGCGCGATATTCTTTACCTGCTGAATACCTGCAACATGCAAGCGGAAACCATGGAGAAAGATCTGCCTGTTAACGTGCGCTCGTCCACACTCAATTACGGCATTCCACCCCTGTCGGGAGTTAATTTCTCCGACATAGAATGGCAGGATGTAGAACAAAACATCAAACAAGCCATCATCGATTTCGAACCACGCCTTGAAAGCAAAACCCTGCAAGTTATCGTGAATACCGTAGAAGATGATGACGATGCTTTACACAACAAACTTATTATTGAAGTCAAAGGTTACCTGAAACTCAATCCTTATCCCAAAGAGTTCCTGCTACGAACCAGTATGGATGTTGAGACCGGGTTGTTTGACTTGTTAGATGGGGGAAATAGGTCTTGAATAACAAATTATTGTCTTACTACAATAAAGAACTGACCTTCCTGAAGGAAATGGGCAGGGAATTTGCACAGCAATATCCCAAAATCGCCTCCCGATTGGCACTGGATACAACCGACATCCCCGACCCTTATGTCGAAAGGCTATTGGAAGGTGTAAGCTTTCTCACTGCCCGCACCCAACTCAAGCTGGATGCGGAATATCCCCGTTTCGTACAAAGAATCTTGGAAGTCGTTTACCCCGACTTCATCAATCAGAAACCGGCAGCAGCTATTGTCAATTTGGAACCTACCGGTCAATACAACGCCGACGTGATCAATCTACTGGAACGTGGCAGAGTATTGCGCTCATTACCCATCGACGAATTCAAGGTAAGTTGCCCGTTTTCCGTAACCAAAACCACTGAAATCCTACCTTTACGCATAGAAAAAGCCAAATATACCGATTCGCTCGGCTATTTACCAAGTACGCTTTCCGCGCTCAAGGCATCTGCCGGGAAAAAAGTGCAATCTGCCTTGCGTTTGGACTTCTCACTCAGCGTACCTGGCGCATGTTCGGAAATGTTGCCGGATGAATTGTCTGTGTTTTTAGGTACGGAACTTTCTAAGTCATCTGCACTGCTGTTTTTACTGGCCTCCGAATGCGTGGGCGTCGTTTGCCACAGTTATGAGAACCCCAAACAATGGTATTACCCGTTGTCCTCCAAACCGGAACATCGGGGATTTCGGGAAGATGAAGCCTTATCGTTTAATTTGGACAAATCCGTCAGCGCATTCCGGATTATGCAGGAATACGCGCGCCTGCCGGAAAAATTCCTGTTTGTCGCTCAAAAAGATATCAAACAGGCTGTCCGTCAGGCTGAGAATGACGGACATTTGCCCAAAGTACCCGAACATTTGGAAGAAATCGTAAACGATAAGGGTGTCAATAAAAAAATCATTACCTACCGCAAACGTTATTTCAGTCTTTCATTTTTATTCAGCAACAAAATACCTGAATTGACAGAATTGATCGGTGTAGAGGATTTTTCCGTCAATGCGGTGCCTGTGGTAAACCTTTTCAGAAAAAAAAGCTCCCGCTTCCCTGTAAACATCCAAGACCAGGAACACCACGTCATCATCGACCGTACACAACCTTTAAATTATGAAATCTACGCCATCGAACAAGTAAAAGGTTTTGACACCAACAACCGTCAAACTGTTGCATTTTCACCGATGTATAAAGCGCCGGATATGGGGCTCTTCCCCGAAGCCCAAACTCAGCATGCTTATTTTTCAGCACGGCGTGCAGACAGAGTCCCATCGGAAAATTCTGTCAAAAACGGCTTCCGTTCTTCCTACTTGGGCAGCGAAGTGTTTTTGTCTCTTGCCGACAATCGGGATTACGCTTTCAATTCCGGCATACAGCATCTTTCCGTAGATGCCTGGTGTACCAGTAGGGATTTACCGCTGATGATGCCGCGTGACGGAGAGTCCGATTTCCTGATTGAAGGTTTCCTGCCGGTTAACTCTATTAAGCTGATTTCTAAGTTAACACGTCCTCAAGCGGCTGTGAGTGAGGATCGAACGCTTTGGTCGTTTTTAAACCAATTAAGCTTAAACTATCTGTCATTATTAAACATCGATCAGGAAGATGCACCCGTCACCTTAAAAGAGCTTTTAATGGTGTTTGTTTCTTCTGAAAATGATTTGCTGAAAAAACAGATTGAATCGATCACACGCATTGAGACCTCCATTGTGAACAAGGTAGTCCGTCATTACGGAGTTGCAGCACCTGTTCGAGGCATCAAAATCACGGTTACGCTGGATGAAGCGCAATTGGGCGGTATCCATCCCTTCCTGTTCGGCTCGGTTTTGAACCATTACTTCCAGCGTTTGGTGTCGATTAACTCATTCATACAGCTTCAAATTGACACGCTCCAACAAGGACATATGGCTACTTGGCCGACGGCTGTTGGAGAGAGGGTAATCGTATGAGTCCGGTTAACGCTCAAACAGATTTTGGCGACGCATTGGACGATACATGGGATGAAAAACTGACGGGCTTTTTAAACAAAGTTGCCTCTCAGCCCTATAAATACGATTATTTTTCACTCTTGCGCCAGCTTGAGTCCGTCAAATTTGTTACCGGCGGGAAATTATTGGGCAAAGCCGTCAACCCGAAAATGGAAAAAATAAGGATTCGCCAAGAGCCATCGCTTATTTTTGCTCCCCGCAACATCCAATCAGTTGCCTTATCGCCGCGTTATGTGGAAATTTCCATCAATGGATTCGGTTTGTTTGGCCCATCCGGCCCCCTGCCCCTGCATTTGACCGAATATGCCTATGAGCGTCAACACCAACACGGCGACCGGACATGGACCGGTTTTGCCAATATGTTGCAACACCGTCTGGCTGTCTTATTCTATCGGGCATGGGCCAACGCTCAGAGCATTATTTCTTTAGATAAAAATGCTGAAGACCGTTTTGGGAAATATATCGCCAGCTTTAATGGGCTGGATACACCGGCCATACATAACAAAGGCTTAATCCACGAATTTGCCAAGCGTTATTTTGCCGGCCTGCTGATGAAGCAAAGCCGTTCGGCAGCCAATCTTCAGCAATTACTCAACCGTTATTTCAAAGTCCCCGTTACCATTCAAACCAATGTTGGGTATTGGGTTGAGGTTGCGGAAGAAAAAACACAAATCGGCATCATGGGTAACTATACGCTGGGAGATGGCCTGCTGCTGGGCGACAAGCTTTACGATGTTCAAAGCAAATTCCGCATTATTATCGGTCCGCTTACCCTACCCGCTTACCGATCATTCTTCAAAGACGGTATCAATACCGCCCGCCTACGGGAGTGGGTAAGGTTGTTTGCCGCAGATGAATATGAATGGGATATACAGCCTGTTTTAATGCAAAAAGAAGTACCGCTCATGGACTTAGGCGGACAAACACAACTCGGCTTAACAACTTGGCTGGGGAATGTTTCCCGTGATGCCGAAGACTTGATCGTCAGCAACCATTAAACAGCTTTTTCAGACGACCCCTTTGTTGAGAAAAGCTTCTTTCAAACTATTTTTAGACATACTTGGAATAACTTAATTAAGGACACATCATGTCAAACATCAGCCGCAGCGTATTATTTGGCAAGTTGAATACCACCTTGTATAAAACTCTGGAAAATGCCTACACCTTCTGCCGTCTTCGTGAAAACAGCTACGTTGAGTTGGTTCACTGGCTTCATTCTCTGCTGCAAACCGAAAAAACCGATATCTTCTGCCTGATCAACAGTTTTAATTTAGACGAATCCAGAGTCCGTAAAGATGTATTGACAGCGGTTGAAAAACTTCCTGCCGGTTCTACTGCCGTTATCGATTTTTCCGAACATATCCAAACCCTTGTCGAACAAACTTGGACATACAGCTCGCTCAAATTCGGTACCGACAAAATCCGTACTGCTCATATTTTCTACACCATGCTTGAAAATAAGACGTTGCAGAGCATTTTGGCCAATATTTCATCCGAGTTCCTAAAAATCAAACCTGAAACATTGGCGAACAATATCATCGCTATTACTGCAAACTCTGAAGAAAATCTTGAAGTTACCCAAAATGCCTTATCTTCTGAGCCTAACGCTACCCACAAAGAAAGTGCCTTGGCCAAATACGGCAGCAATCTCACTGAAAAAGCCAAAAATGGCGAAATAGATCCTCTTACCGGTCGCGATGCCGAAATCAGACAAATGATTGACATCCTGATGCGCCGCCGTCAAAACAATCCGATTCTCACAGGTGAGGCCGGTGTCGGTAAGACAGCCGTCGTCGAAGCATTGGCATTGCGTTTGGCAGCCGGAGATGTTCCGCCCGGATTGAAAGACGTTCAATTAATTTTGCTGGATATCGGTTTGCTTAAAGCCGGTGCTAGCGTCAGTGGAGAATTTGAATCACGACTCAGAGCGGTTATGGACGAAGTGGAATCCAGCCCGACCCCCATTGTGCTCTTTATCGACGAAATCCATACCTTGATTGGTGCAGGTGGGGCAGCCGGTACGGGCGATGCAGCCAACCTGCTCAAACCTGCGCTCGCCCGAGGCAAACTCCGTACCATTGGCGCGACAACATGGGCAGAGTACAAAAAATACTTTGAGAAAGACCCTGCCCTGACCCGCCGTTTCCAAGTGGTGCAAGTGGATGAGCCCGATGAAAACAAAGCCATCAACATGCTTAGAGCATTAAACGCTTCTTTGGAAAAACACCATAACGTGATTATTCTTGATGAAGCAATTCAGGCAGCCGTAAAACTTTCCCACCGCTACATACCTGCACGCCAACTTCCTGATAAAGCTGTCGGTTTGATTGATACCGCTTGCGCACGTGTTGCTGTCAGCCAGCATGCTGTTCCCAGCAGTATTGAATTTTTGCGGAAGAAATCCGAGGCATTAAAACTTGAACAAGCAAATTTGGAACGTGAGAAAAAACTCAGTTTCGATTCTGAAACACGGATAACCAATATTGGCAAAGAATTAACTGAAGTCGAAGGTCGTCTGAAAAAATTAGAAGACAGATGGAAATCTGAAGCAGACTTGGTTACTGAGCTGTTAGAAGTACGTGAACAAATCATGCAAGCGGAAGAAGGAACGGCTGAGAAAGAAACCAAGCAGCTGCATACCCGCCAAAAAGAGTTGGTTAACAAACTGAAAAAACTGCAAGGTATCCAACCGCTGGTTATGCCTTTAGTGGATAGCCGTACCGTTGCTGACGTTGTAGCTGACTGGACAGGTATTCCCGTCGGTAAAATGATGAAAGACGAAGTTGAAGCGGTCTTGCAACTTGCCGATACTTTAAACAAACGCATCATTGGCCAACGTCACGGCTTGGATGCAATCGCCCGTCGTATCCAAACATCACGCGCGAATCTGGATAACCCCAACAAACCTATCGGTGTTTTCATGTTGGCAGGCCCTTCAGGCGTGGGTAAAACCGAAACAGCATTGGCTCTAGCCGATACATTGTACGGCGGTGAACAAAACGTAATTACCATCAATATGAGCGAATATCAGGAAGCTCATACCGTATCCACCCTAAAAGGCGCGCCTCCGGGCTATGTCGGTTATGGTGAAGGCGGTGTACTGACCGAAGCCGTTCGACGCAAACCTTATAGCGTCATCTTGCTTGATGAAGTGGAGAAAGCACATCCAGACGTGCATGAAATCTTTTTCCAAGTATTCGACAAAGGCTGGATGGAAGATGGTGAAGGCCGTTATATCGATTTCAAAAATACCATCATTATCCTAACTACTAATGTAGGTACGGATTTGATTATGGATATGTGTGATGACCCTGAAATGCTGCCTACCCCGGAAGGATTAACTAAAGCCTTACGTGCTCCCATGCTGAAAACTTTCCCTGCCGCACTACTAGGCCGCATGCAGGTGATTCCCTACTATCCGTTATCTGACGATATGCTCTCAAAAATTGTGGAATTGCAATTAGGTCGTATCGTAGACCGAATTAAAGATAACCACGGTATCGACCTTCACTACACGCCAGAAGTGCTCAAGCTGATTACTTCGCGCTGCACAGAAGTTGAGTCAGGTGGCCGCATGATTGATGCGATTCTGACCAATACAGTTTTACCGCAAATCAGTCGTGAACTGCTTACTTGTGCAACTCAAGGCAAACAAGTTTTAAGTGTAAATATTGATGCAAGTAACCATGACTTTACTTATCAATATAAATATAAACCTCGCAAGAAAAATACTTTATAATTTTAGAAAATATTAAAAAAATTTAGTCTTTCTAATTAATTATAACGAACCTATTTATTTCTCCAGTAGTCATATATTGCATGACTGATTGAAGTATTTGTTGTCAGACGTAATCAATACTGATGAACTTGAAGGCAATTAAGATGCATACACAACTAATAAAATATATATCATTCTTAATGATATCTTTAATGGTAAGCTCATGTGCTTCCGACCATAAACCGCCTAAAGAATCTGATGAGAGCGGAGAAAAAATTGATGTACAAATCATAGTTTCCCCTGATGCGAATCCTAATATAGTTGGCCAACCTTCTCCCATCAGATTGGATTTATATCAGTTGTCTTCTGACGGGGAGTTCAAAAAATCAAACTATTTTGAACTTACCAACAACGCCAAAGAAAATTTAGGTGAGAAGTTAATCCAGCAAAACCAATTCATGCTGCATCCTGATACAGTTACCATATTGCCGATTAAAATGGATTCCCACCTGAAATATCTGGGTGTAGTCGCAAGTTATCGAGATTTGGATAACAGTCAATGGCAATTGGTATTATTGAAGCAGAAGAAAAAATGGTATCAGTTTGGCAAACATTATTTCTATGTAAATGTCGGCAAAAATAAATTAACCCAGTTATCAAAGTCAGAAATGAAGGACTTGTTGAAAGAATATAAAGAACGACACCCTGACGATAAAAAAATTAAAGAAAATGGAAAAACTCGTAAATACGGCAATGACCTTAGTAAAGGCGTTTTCCGTGAAGAAAAATAATAACTAAAAGATTAAGGATAAAAGGCATGGCAATAGAAGCAAAAGTAGTTTGGTCGGAGGGTATCTTTATTACCCCTCAACATTTCCAACAATTTGAACGTTACCTTGAATCCGGTCTACGCCAATTAGCCGTTTCTCAAGAGGGTCATTTTTGGGGATTCTCTTCGCTGGTATTAAATTCAGACGGCCTCAAACGGGGGATAATCGGTATTAATGAAGCAGAAGGTGTTTTTCCTGATGGTTCTGTATTTTTATTCTCTCAAAAACAGCTTGAAAATTTGAGTTTAAAAGTCCCTGCAAATATTAAAGACACCAAAATCTGCCTTGCCGTTACCCTGCCTTCTTCTGTAAATAATGAAATTTATTTCCCAGATCAGGATTCTTCAGACTCATGTCGCTACAAAGCCTTTAATAAAACTCTAGCAGACACTACAAATACTGAATTAGATGGTCGCCAAGTAATACTGGCAGATCTTAATCCGATGTTGGTTTTAGAAAATGACTTAACCAGTGGACAAACTGCCCTGCCCATTGCGCTTATCCGATCCAGCTCTGCAGACTTTGAAATTATTTTAGATGAATCATATATCCCGCCTTGCCTCGGAAGCCAAAAACAACCACACCTGAAAGCTTATATTTCAGAAATTTATGGTTTATTGATGCAAAAAAGCAATAGTCTGGCCAATGCAGTGAACGATCCTAATACCGGCGGCTCTGTTGAAGTTATGGATTTCATGATGCTTCAAACCATTAATCGTTATTTGGCATATTTGCATCATGAAAATGAAGGGGCACGACAAACGCACCCTGAACAATTATTCATTAATTTATCCAAACTATGTGCTGATTTAATGACCTTCCTGCCTTCTCGCAAAGTAGGCGATATCCCTGTCTATGAACATAATGACCTAGCCTCATGCTTTGGCAAATTATTTTTCAATCTGCGTAAATCATTATCCATCGTTCTTGAACAACGCGCGATTAGGATTCCGCTGGATATGCGTGATGAAGCCACTCGCGTTGCTCAAACACCAGATCAAAGCCTATTGGATAAAGCCTCATTTGTCCTTGCTATCAAAGCCGATATGCCGAACGAAGCATTGCGCCAAAAAATTCCGAGCGTAGTAAAAATAGGTACTGTGGAGAAAGTAAAAGAATTGGTTGCTTACCACCTACCTGGAATCAGGGTTCATGCTTTGTCTGTAGCACCCCGAGAATTGCCATACCACAGCGGTTATGTCTATTTTGAATTGGACAAAAAGCACGAGCTGTGGGACATGTTTGATACTTCATCAGGCATGGCCTTCCATTTAGCCGGTAATTTTCCGAATTTAGATGTTGAATTTTGGGCAATCAAGTCTTTAAGTTAATTTGGTTCAATTTGGAATTTCATTATGGATAACCAGAATAATGCTGCTCACAGCACCACAAATATTTATAACCCATTGATTGAGGCGGCCAAACCGGTTTTTATCTTAGTCAATGCGATGCAGCAGACTACCAGTCAATTGTCTACGGACAGTTTGATCAACAAATTTTCTCTCTTAATCAATAATTTTGAAGAAAATGCTGAAAAAAATGGAGCAAGATACGACGCTATCCAAGCTGCAAAATACTGTCTATGTACATTCGTAGATGAATTGGCTGTTCGTGCAGGCTGGGCAGATGAAACCTGGTCAAAAAACAGTCTGTTGGTATCTTTTTATGACGAAACATGGGGCGGGGAACGTTTTTTTGAGATTATTCAAAATTTGAAACAGGATCCGGATAAGAATATTGATTTATTAGAGTTTATGTACTTGTGTTTGCAGTTTGGCTACAAAGGCAAATATCAAGTGTTAAATAGCGGCGAACTCGAAATCGACAAAATCAAAAGAGATTTGCTCGCCTTAATTCATAGTAAACGACCGGATCAAACTGCCGATCTTTTCAAACACAATCCAATAATCACAAATACTATCCAACGAAAACAAAGGCTCTCTATTCCTTTATGGGTTGTAGGTGTTTTAGGGGCAGTCGTCTTGGGGGTGGGCTATTTTGCAATGCAATGGTCTTTAGGCGATGACTTTGATGTCGCCAGCACAAAAGTTAACAATCTCAAACTCCCTTCTGTTACGGCTAAACAGAAAGAAACACAAAATACTGTCCGACTACGTCCTTTATTGGAAAATGAAATTGCTAGAAAGCTAGTCTCTGTAGAAGACTTTCAAGATAGAAGTACAGTCACTATTTTGGGTGACGGTCTCTTTGAGTCTGGTTCTGCACAAATTCAAGACCAATATTACCCTGTTTTGGCAAGAGTCAGCCAAGCTTTGGATAGCGTAGAAGGGCAAATCGTAGTGACCGGATATACTGACAATCAACCCATTCAGAGCTTGAACTTCCCATCTAACTGGCATCTCTCTCAAGCTCGTGCAGACGCAGTAAAAGAAATTTTATTGAATTACATCAAAAATGGCGGAGCTCGTATTCGTTCAGAGGGACGTGGTTCGACCGATCCTGTTGCTCCAAATGATACTTTGGAAAATAGAGCCAAAAACCGAAGGGTTGAAATTACCCTATTCACAACTGGAACCGGCCCCAAACTGGGTAGTGAAGTAGAAGTAAAAACCAATACTTCCACTACTCAGCCAAGCAGTGATGTAAGTACACATCAATAATCTGAAATTGGATTGATACGGAAAAACAAATATGAAAAAAATTCTTTATTTTCTAGGCTCCCGTTCTTTATGGGTAATGCTGGGTATCGCCGGTCTGATTATATTGGTATGGTTTATCGGCCCACTGATTTCCATAGGTGAAATCCGTCCTTTAGCAAACAAGACTATTCGCCTTGCCGTGTGTGCAGCCATTATCGGCATTTGGTTGGCTAAAGCCATATTTCGCCAATATCGTGAATCACGTCGAAACGCTGCCTTACTGAAGGAAATTCGTGCAGCACAAGAACCCATTTTAAAAAATGCAAGCGATGTCAGCTCAATGAGCCGTCAGTTTGCCGAAATGGATAAAGTACTGAAAAACGCAAAATTTTCCAGATCTAAAAATAGTTTATTGGCAAGATTGGAAGAGGGGCAATATCTTTATCAAATGCCGTGGTACGTTGTTTTAGGTGCTGCCGGTTCTGGTAAAACAACAGCATTAAAACGCTCTGGTCTCAACTTCCCTCTAGAAAGCACTTTAGGAACATCTGTAAGCGGCTTGGCAGGGACGCGCGATTGCGATTGGTTTTTATCCGATGAAATCGTACTTCTCGATACTGCAGGCAGATTGTCTTTACATGACAACCACAGCAATAAGGACTCCAGCGACTGGGAAGAATTTGTATCCCTGCTGAAGCGCTACCGCCCCAAACAACCTATCAACGGTGTAGTAGTTACCGTAGGCGTGGACGACCTTTTAGGCGGTAAAACCAATATTACCGAAATTTCTGCAGAACTTCGCAAAAGAATCCACGAAATGCATACCAAATTAGGTATACATTTCCCTGTTTACCTTATGATAACCAAACTGGATTTGCTGCATGGTTTTGACAAATTCTTCAATCATCTGACGGAAGAACAAAGAAACCAATATTTGGGTATTTCTCTTTCTGATACAGAAGGGATGGAAACTCCAATTGCCACTGCTTCCAATGCTTTATCGGAAGTTGTTGATAAACTGCGCTCTTCTATGTTGGGCACCATCCATCAATTGGAATCTTCTGAAGATAAAGCAGCGGCTTTTGCTTTCCCTGAAGAATTTGAACGTCTTAATCAGGCGGTACTTTCTCTATTTAAAGAATTATCTAAATCTTCAAAATTTGAGCAACCTATCTCGTGGAGAGGTGTTTATTTCTCAAGCGGTACCCAAACGGGACAACATTTCAATCCTATCTTGGATGGCTTGCAAAACGATTTCCAATTATCGAAAAAATACTTGGATTCGGATCGAACCAAAACTCAAAATAACGAGCGAAGCTTTTTCCTGCACAGACTGTTCTCTGATGTCATCCTTAGTGAAGCAAACCTGGCGGGAGAAAATAAATCTTGGTTTGTCAAAAAACAAATGCTCTATTGGTTAGGCATTGGAGCTATTGTCACCATAGTCGCTGCCTGCTTAGCCATGATGCTGAACAGTTATTCGAATAATCGCTCATATCTTGAGCAGGTTGGCGATAAAGCAACCAAACTGGGTCAAGAGGCGAAGAAATACACTGAAGCTCCCGACCTGCTTAAAGCAGTAACATTTGCAGAACATGTCAAAGATACAACCAGCAGTAGAGAGATTCCCGATCTGTCTTCCCCTCCCCTCAGCTATCGTATGGGTCTTTATCAAGGCGGGCAAATGGAAGACGTTGGTGAATCTGCCTACCGAAGAATCCTTCAAGACAATGTGATGCCGTTAATCAGTTTCAAATTAGATGAACTTCTGCGTACAACCAGCGGCTCAGACGGCATCAATGGTTACAATGCTTTAAAAGCTTATCTGATGATGTACGACAAAGAGCATTTTGATGCCGCTTTTATGCAAAACTGGCTGATGACTAATTTGTCTAAAGCAGAATCTTCAGGCATGAGTGAGCAACAGAAAAAATCTCTTGAGAAAGCTTTAAACCAAATACTTTCCAAACAAAGCATTACTCCCAGCGTACCCTATGATGAAGAATTGGTAGAACGCCGCAGGCAGGAAATTGCACAAAGAGATATTGCCACTATGGTACTGGAAGATACCATCAACACAGTCGCCCTCTCAGGCAAAGAAGGAATCACACCTGTTTCTTTTTCAAGCATGGGCGGCGTACAAAGCCACTTATTGTTTCGTCGCAAAACCGGCGGAGCTTTAAAAGAACCGATTAACTTCATTTATACCAAAGAGGCTTACATTACCAAAGTCTTACCTACTATGGTCAAGTCGGCAGAACAGTTTTTTAATGAAGACAACTGGGTATTGGGTAGTTATGCATCACAAAGCCAAAGCAAAGCTTCTGTTCTTTCAGATGCTCAAAGGCTTTATTTCGGCAATTACATCAAGGCATGGAATAACTATTTGTCTGATTTGTCATTGGTTACGCCCAAGTCATCTCGAGAAAGTATTCAGATTGCCAAGCTTCTATCAGAGAAAAATTCTCCTTTAGTCAATATCATCAAAGGTATCAGCGACAATACGACGCTTACCATTGATAAAAAGATAACGGATAAAGCAGACAGTAAAATTGCCGACTGGTTAAATAGAGCAGGACTATCAAAGCTCCTAGATGCTGAAGGAGAGGCTAATGTAAAAAATGAATTGTCTGCTTTAAAACTGGCCACTCCCGTTGATGATGCTTTTGCGGATTTCCATAGTTTAACTGAAACCACAAATGATCAACCTCCGGCAATTAACAGTGTTACTGAAGCCATTAATGATTTGTACGTTTATCTGGTTGCCGTTAATGTCGCAGTCGAAAAAGGGGTAGATTTGCCTCCTGATGATCCGTTTGTGAAATACAAAGCTGAAGTAAACCGTCTTCCTATGCCCTTCCGTCCGATGTTGGACAGCTTTTCTGAGATTATTTTGAAAAACACCGACAAAATTGTTGATGAAAAGCTCATGTCAACCTTGGAAAAACAGTTGGCAACCGTAACAAACAGTTGCCAAGAAATACACGAACAGGGTTACCCTTTTGACAGAGGTTCTGAAAACAATGTTGCCTTAGAAAGCTTCACCAACATATTTGGTCCAAACGGCATGTACAGCAAGTTTACCAATTTATCAGGTGAAGCCGCCGTATTGGCACGTTCAGAAAAACTGGAAACCTTGACTGCTAAAAACAGCGCATTTAAAGACCGTTTCTCCAGGCTGAACGACATAGCGGCAATCCGGCAAGGATATTTTGACAAAGGCTCGGAGACACCCACTTTTGACTTTACAGTCAAAGTCTTGATTCTTGACTCCAGCTTGGAAAGCGTGAATGTTTCTTATGCAGGGAAAAGCTATGTATACAGTCACGGTCCAGTCAATCCTGCAACCTTTACTTGGCCTTCAAAAGAAGAAAACGCCTTGGCAAAAATAGATATTTCCTCCCCTCAAATCAATAGTGCGGGTATCAGTTCAACCGGACCGTGGTCAATATTCCGCCTGATTGAAAAAGGGAAAATCATTCGCCAGACAGGAAACACTACCGTTGTCGAATACAACATCCAAGGCAAAAACGTTGTACTTGAATTTACGACTTCCACAGCCTTCAATCCCTTTAATTTAAACAAATTAAGGAATTTTCAGTGCGTTTGATGGTCATAATGAGAATGTAAGCAGGTCGTCTGAAACCGCTCATTCCAACATGCTTCTGCCGCAACCCTATGCATGATTGAAAATAGAAAAACCGACACTCAAGCGAAATTGGTTTTTAATGTCAACAAGGAATTTCCCGAAATGAATAGAACAGTCGTTGCTCATACACCTTTGGGATCACAACTTTTATTCAAAAAAATGCTTGGAACAGAATTTGTTTCAAACCTTTTTGAATTTAATATTACTTTGGTTTCCAAAGATTCCAATTTACAAGGCAAGGATATTATCGGTCAGCCTATAACATTGGAAATTGATACAGAAGCAGGCAGCCCGCGCTATCTGAACGGTTTGGTTACCGACTTCGGCTATATCGGCGAAGATGAAGACGAAGAAGACTATCATGCCTACACCTGTACAGCCCGTCCGTTTATGTGGTATCTCACCCAAAATACGGACAGCAGGGTATTTGTCGACAAGTCCGTTCTGGATATTGCCAATGAAGTCTTGTCGCCGTTCGGCTTCCCCTTCCAGGTAAAATGCCAAAAAGGCTATCGTACCAGAGGATTTTGTGTCCAATATCAGGAAAACAGTTTTAATTTCCTAAACCGCCTGTTTGAACAGGAAGGCATCTACTATTATTTTACCCACAGCAACGGTTCGCACGAGCTCGTTATCGCTGATGATGTCGGTACTCTAGAAGCCATTCCTTCTCCCAACATTCCTTACCATTCCAAAAATACTGCGCCCGGTGCACCCAACATCGCCTATATCGATGTATGGGAAGAACGGGATGCCTTGAAATCCAGTCAGTTCGTGACTCAAGAATACAACTATAAAAACGCCAAAGTCCCAATGAAATCTTCTGATTCGGTTCACGATTTCAGTTCTGTTCCTATGGAACATTATGATTTTTATACCGGCTTTAGCGATGTATCCGAAGCACAAAATTACAGTCAGGTGCGCAGTGAAGATCTGAAAAGCCAAACCAAGATCATTACCGGTTCGGGTACTGCCTTGACGGTAGCTCCGGGTTATACGTTTACCCTGAGCAAACACCCGCATTCCTCATCCAATACCGAATACACCATTCTGAAAGCAGATTATGATTTTGAAGAAGCCGGCTATACTACCGGCGACCGTATCGGCAAATTCAGAATTTCGTTCCGCGTATTGCCCAAATCCTACCCATACCGCCCTCCCCTCAAAACGCCGAAACCCAAAGTATTGGGTACACAGGCTGCTACGGTAACAGGTCCCGCCGGAGAAGAGGTTTATACCAACGAGTATGGCGATATTAAAGTCCAATTCCATTGGGACCGCTACGGAAAAATGGATGAAAACAGCTCCAACTGGGTTCGGGTAACGCAAGGTTCTGCCGGAGCGGGATACGGCTCTATCAACACACCGCGTATCGGTGAAGAAGTGCTGGTTGACTTCATCAACGGCGATGCCGACCGGCCGATTGTATTGGGTCGTCTGTACAACAGCGCAATGTCGCCGCCATGGGGCTTTCCTGCCGCGGCCAAGCAGTCCGGTATCAAAAGCAAGAGTTTCAATTCGCCATTGTCCAACTTCAACGAATTGATGTTCAACGATACTGCCGGTTCCGAGATGGTCAATTTCCAAGCGCAAAAAGACCTGACCTCCCTGGTTAAAAATAACGAAACCCGTAACGTCAACAACGACCGCACCACCACAATCGGTAACAACGAAACGGTTACGGTAGTAGGCGATCGGGCGAAAACCGTCCAAAAAAACGAAACGGCTTCGATTACCCAAAACCGCACAAAATCGGTGGGTCAAAACGAGACCTCCAGCATTACCCAAAACCAAAGCATTAGTGTGGGTGACAACCAAAGTACCAGCGTAGGTAAAGACCAAAGCGTCAATGTGGGTAAAAACCGCAGCCGTTCTGTTGGCTTGAACGAAAAAGTAGGCATAGGTCAGAGCCAAGCGCTGACTGTCGGACAAGACCAGAACGTTGCTGTCGGCAAAAACCAAGCGCTGACCGTCGGTGCCAACCGCAACAAGACTGTTGTTGCCAACGAAGTCAGCAGTATCGGCGGCAACAAACAGGAAACCGTCAGCCTGAACGGTATGAACAATGTCGGCATCGGTCAGATGACCAACATCGGTGCCGGCTATATGCTGAACGTCGGTGCAGGCTGGATGACCAATGTCGTCGGTGCAGAAATGCATAGCGTCGGCTTAGTGATGGGGCTCAACGCCGGTATGAACATCGGCCTCAATGCCGGTCGAAACATCACCCTGTCCGCAGGCAAGAAAATTACCATACAAGTCGGTAGTTCCATGATTTTGATTGATAAAAACAAAATCAGCATCGTCAGCAAAACGATCAAGATCGTCGGCACCAAAGTAGTGGACATCGACGGCAAAAAAGTCGATATCAACTAGAGAAGATACGCCATGTTTGAGTTGCAGAACTTTACCTGCTTTCATACGCAGCAGTTTAAAAACATCGACCAAACAGATCGGGCTTATGATGTAGTCGTCGCCAAAGTCAGTTACGAGTTTGAAATTGACCCGGAAACAGGAAAAACGGAGCTTGCGTTTGCCCGTAAGCAAACGCCGCTCACATTTGCCGATACCTATTACGGCGATCCTTCGCAAACCTCGACTCAGTTTGAAAGCGACTTCAGCCTCTACAAACCCAAAACCGACTTGGTTGTCAATGCCACCGCCTATGCACCCGACGATGTCCCCTCTCGGCAATTCACCGTATCCGTAAGAATCGGCGATTACCAAAAAAGCCTGGCGCTTACCGGGGAACGTTACTGGGTGCGGGAGGCGGCAGGATGGTCTTTGAGCGAACCCGACCCCATCCTTTCGCTGCCTATCCGCTATGAGTTTGCCTTTGGCGGCAGCGCAGTCGAAGACGATCACACAGGCTATCAGCAGAACGCCATCGGTATCGGCTACTATCCGAAGGCCGAACTCAAAAAAAACGGGTTCAAGCGGACGCTGAAAGCGCATCAAATCTACGACCCCGCACACCCCGTGCGAGATCCGTCCGATAAGGCCGCGCCCGAAGGCTTCGGCTTTATGCCCCGTTATTTCGCACTGCGAGCCAAACATACCGGCACTGCTGATGCGCAATGGATAGCCAACCGTGCCCCGCTACTGCCTGAAGATTTTTCTATGGCTTATTGGAACGGCGCCCATCCCTCGTTGCAGCTTCCCCATCTGAAACCCAACCATATTTACGAACTGACTTTTACCGGCATGGTGCATTCCTTCCAAGCACCCAACCAACGATTTACCGTTGATTTGCCGGTAGAAACCGTGTTCGTCCACGCCCATACGGCAACCAACTCGTCACTGTGCAAAGATATGGTATTGGACACCATCCTCGTCGATGTAGAACAACGCCGCATTGATTGCAGCTACCGCACATCTTTTCCGGAGGAACTGGAAATTGCGGCATGCCAGCTCAGATTCATCGCCCGACACGAACGGGCAGATCAAATCGCAGCCGCCCAAGCTTGTCGGGATTCGCAGGATGAATTTATCCCAATCCCACCATCTTTGGCAGCACACGTATAAACCACACATAGGTCGTCTGAAACCCTAAGTCCTCATTC
This sequence comes from Neisseria sp. HMSC70E02, assembly GCF_001838645.1. Classification (NCBI taxonomy): domain Bacteria; kingdom Pseudomonadati; phylum Pseudomonadota; class Betaproteobacteria; order Neisseriales; family Neisseriaceae; genus Neisseria; species Neisseria sp. HMSC70E02. The sequence continues at coordinate 92,937 of NZ_KV838147.1, forward strand.
ATCCCCCTTTCAGACGACCCCATCCCCAACAGGAGCAAGCCGCCATGGCATTCAATAAAATCGCCCGCAAAGACAGCGACTTTAGAGTCGTCTTTATCCTCCCCGATTTCTGTTGGGCGCCCCCTCCTGCTCCTCCTGTCACACCCATCCCCTTCCCGCTCTTCGCCGACCTGGGCGGTGCCAAGACCGTCGCCAAAGACGTACGCCTCAACCGCAAGCCCGCCTTCGTCTTCAAAG
>NZ_KV838148.1:0-20115 GCF_001838645.1 Neisseria sp. HMSC70E02
CTTGTCCTGATTTAAAGTTAATCCACTATATTTATTCCGACAAACCGTTCAGCCTTTCGGATAAAACCGCACCACATTTTCCCCCTCTGGCAGCGTCAGTTTTTTCACGGCATGACCGTACACGGTTTCGAGTGTGACGGTCAGACCGCCTTCGGTTTCAAAAATCTTATCCACAAACGCATCAGCCGCTTGGGCATCGCTGAATTTCAACGCGTTCCACAAGCCCAAGGCTTCCATGTCCTGCCGGAACGTCGCCGCCTTGCGGTAGCTCAATTCGAGCTTGGCGGTATCGGTAACGGGGTCGTAGAAACCGTTGTCGGCAAGCATGTCGCCGAGGTCGTGCATATCGATTAAGGTCGGCGTTTCATACGCTATCCCCGCGTCTTTCAGACGGCCTGTCAGTTCGGTCAGGCTGTCGCGGCCGAAATGGGTGAAGAATAATAAACCGTCTGTTTTCAAGGCGTTTGCCCAGTTTTGTAGGACGGGCAGGATTTCGTCCGCGCGGGGCAGGCTGAGGTTCGCCCACAACATATCGGCGGAGGCTTCGGGCAGCGGGTCGGTGAGGGCTTGGCAGTGTTGCGGGACGGTTTTGCCGGTGAGTTTTTGCCAAAAACCGATTTTGCGTGCGGCTGCGGCGGTTTGGAGGAAGTCGGCGCGTGGGTCGTATTCTTCGAATACCGCATTCGGATAACGCGCGGCAAGAAGGCTGCGGCTGATGTCCGCATCCGCACCGACAAGCAGGATGCGCTTGGGCGCGTTGCGGACGATTTGCAGCCGTTCGTCGGTGTCTTGGGCGAGATGGCGGTGGATTTGCCAGCGTTTGTCTTGGGGGTTCATGTTTCAGACGACCTTTTTATTTATAATTTGATAGTATAGTGAATTAATTTTAAACCAGTACGGCGTTGCCTCGCCTTGCCGTACTACCTGTACTGTCTGCGGCTTCGTCGCCTTGTCCTGATTTATGTTAATTCCACTATAAAAGTCTTCGTATAATAGGTAGAAATGTATTATTTTAATGTTGTTAAATTAATATGGATAAAATTTAATAGGTAATCCATTACTTTGAATATTATTACAACTATCCACTCTCCACTCATTAGTTACCGACAATTCTTGAGTCTCAATCTCATCTGAATAACGATTTGTCAAATAATGGAATTTTTGGTTTGTCGAACCCACCCAATTTCTTGTTGTTTCTATTTGTGTATTATCAAATTCTCCGTCGATCAATAGGTCTGTAGAGTTTAATAGCCTTTTGCTGCCTGAAAATTTATTTTCTGACAGTTCGGTATATTCGTAACCGGAAAAAACCATTACGGATAGATTTAGATTATGTGCAGCCTCGGCAATATCGGCTAATCCTTCAGCTTGTAAAAAAGGCTCTCCACCAAGAAAGGTAAGACCCTCCAGTGGATATTTTTCTGTTGCGTTTTTAAGTAATTGGATGATTTCATTCGATCGCATAAGATGGGCAGGTTTTATTTTCAGTAATTCACCATTGCAACAACCTTTACACCGTTTCAGACATCCTTGAACCCAAATTACAAAACGCAGACCCGGTCCTTCAGCTTCGGTAGCTTCAACAATATGGGATATATTCAGCCAGTGCATTATTCCAACTCGAAATCAAAATATTTTCCTGCCTGCAAGACTTTTAATGTCCTGCCTTTTAATTTATGGGGCTGTTCTACTTGCTCAAAGAGAAATTCTGCCAGTGGGTCGAATAAATATTTTGTTAACATGTTTAATACGCCGCGCCCCCCGTGTTGGTAATTTACTTGTTTGATTAATGCATCTAGTGCTTTATCCTCATTTTCAAATACCAGTTTTTCAAGCCCCCATTTTTCTTTCAGACGGCCTGTCAACGGTTTAAGTTTTGCGCGGGCTATATCTTTTAATACAGCATCATCCTGTATGAAGTTAAACGGGATAATGTTTGCATCGCCTATACGTCCTAATAATTCTGGGCGGTTTAGTTCGTCTCTAAAATGAGATTGCACTGCCTGCTTAAATTGTTCTGCAATATTTTCTTTATTATCTTCGTCAGGTCGAATATTAGTTGCACCGATATTGGAAGTGAAAACAATAAAGGTATCAGCAAAAGAAATGGTTTCGCCTTTGCCGTCGGTCAATCGGCCATCTTCTAATATTTGTAGAAACTTATCTAAAATCCGCGGATGGGCTTTTTCGATTTCATCAAACAAGAGCAGGGAAAATGGGCGTGTTTTCACTGCATTGGTCAATTGACCTCCTTCTTCAAAACCGACATATCCCGGCGGTGCGCCGACTAAGCGTTGATCGGCGTGTTCGTGATTAAATTCGGACATATCGAAGCGGATGTAGGCATCCTCATCACCAAATAGAAATTGTGCCAATGATTTTGCTAATTCGGTTTTGCCTACACCTGTCGGTCCGACAAAAAACAGCGAGCCTTTAGGCATACGGGCTTTAACTGAATGTTGCAACCCTGAAAGCCCGGTATAGGCCCGTATCAAAATCTTGTTTACGGCTCCAATTGCCGATTCTTGTCCTTTGACTCGCCTTTGCAGCGTGATTTGGGCATCTTTCAATCTTTGATAATTCAATTTTTCCCAAGGGGATTGGCGTTTACCATAACGGTACAGCGATACTAAATTCTGTATATTGATAGGTGCCTGCTGTTGTCTGGATAAGCGGACAAGGTTATCTATATCGCGTAAAGTTAGGGTATCGGTCAACGTAACAAAATCTGCCAACGATTGACTTCCCGCACTCAAATTATCACTAACCTTCCACTGTGTTTGTCTTGCCAAAATAGCGGCTTCGCGTTCGGAAATATTAGGTAGGGGGATGGTTATTTCGGCAAATAAAGGATTGTTCAGATAAACGGATGGCGGTAAGGCGGTATTGCCCGAGCACAGAAAAACCAACAGGCTTTGCGGTTGGCCCATCGCTTCTGCGGTTGTTGTTTGTTCGGCATCCCGTAGGCCAGTAGCGATTTGTTGCAACCAAGCCCGTTCCGTTTCACTCAAGGCATTGATTTGCCCGAACAGATAATTTGACCAATCTACGATAAAGGCGGCTTTTTTCTGTGTTTTGGTCATGACTTGTTCAACGGTAGCAAAAAAATCCTGAGGCTGAATGGGAATGCATCCGGATATTGCTTTATTATCTTCACCGTCATCGTCAAAATCGTAAGCTTCACCGACTTCGGCCTGCATGCCGAGCCGGTTCAATCCATCCCATTCCTGAGAGGAAACACCTGATATCCCATTCAAGCGTGAGTAAAATACAACCTGTTCGAAACCTTGTGCTTTTAAACTTTCTTCAATAATTCTGTTTATCGGCATTAATTTGTTATAACGGTTGAAACCTAAGTCAATGATGTTTCCACTGATGATTAAAGCCCGACGTATCATGGATTGACGTTCAAAGTTTTCTAGCCATGTATTGATGTATTCGTTCATTTTTTTACCTTAGTGCGATTTTGCCGTATGTGTTGGATTGATGGGTTTGGCATCGGTATGTTCGTCATCCGGATTTTCCCAAAGAACACGTTCATCAGATAAATTTACACCATAAACTTCGGATAGTTTCGGCAATACTTTTTGCATATCTTCTTTACAGTGCTGCCCTTTATAGTTATCAAATTCATAGCGAACCGCACCATCTAAACGTACACGGAATTTTGCCCGGTTTCCTTGCGGACGGCTTGCTTGGATGACAACCACGCTGTCTTCGCCGACACCTTGTTTGATGGGGTTTAAGACAGTAAAACCGGCTTGCTTCAGCGATTGATATACGGCTTTGACCATTTCCTTACGGACTGCTTCGTTTTCAATCACCATATCTTCGATTTGGTGGGCTTCTTGGATGATTTCTGTCAAATCCTTTTGATTTTCTTGCTCAATTTTTTGTTTTAACCGCTCGGATTCCGATTGTGGCAGATTGGCCGTTTCAATAAATTTTAAAAGATCGGACTTTTGTGTTTGTGCAACTTCGTCTTGTACGGTTTTAGCAAAATTTTTCCGAATTTCTTCGGCTTGTTGTTCTGCCGATTGTTTAATTTCGCAAATCGCCGATTTTATGTCAGCAATACTTAGATTTTCCTCCGTAATACGTTTTCGAAGTATTGCTAAAGGTTTGAATGCCAAATTTCGTGCCTGCTTATTTTTCCAATTACTTGTTTCCTGTATCCATACGTTTTCTATTTCAGCACGCAAACGTTCCGCCTCTTCACGCAACAGACGTTGGTGTTCTTCCGCTACCCTTTTATTTTCCTGTGCTTCGTAACGTATGGCTTGTACAAGCCGACCAATAGCAAAACTGCGGTTACGTCCGTCATAAGCGTTCATATGTCGTACCCGTTGAATCTCAGTGCGTATGGTAGCGATGTTCTGCAAAGCAAATTCAGCCAGATCGCTGTTTTCCAAATCGTTTATCTGCTGTTCGTAACGGCGCAGATAAATTTCCGTTGTTTGGCTGATTTCGGCTTCCCTTGCCTTGCGTGCGGCTTCGCGGATTTCCCGTTCGCGTTCCAATTGCCAACGGTTTTCGCTGATTTGACTCATTTTATTCGTCTCCTAAATCGTTTTCAGACGACGTTACGGTTCAGATGGTTTTAATGCCGACAGCCGTAGCGTGATTTTTAAGATTTTTATCTTCTGTATAAAGCACCACATCATTCAACTTATATCGTGCGGCAACCGCCAGAATTTCTTGATCGTTTTGACCGTTGCGGTTCTGTCCGTCCGCTTTTTCACCCATTAATGCCAAAATTTGGGGATTGGCAGATTCTGTGTGTTGCGCCAGTTTCAATTCTTCAATTTTGCGTATGGCCGCGCGTATTTCGGCGGCTTCCCGCTCCAGCCGTTCAACGCTTTTTACTGCCTGAATTTTTTCTTTTTCTGCCTGCTGCCGCTTCAAATCCAAATCACGTTTTTCTTTTTCCAGCTCGTTTTTTTGGTTTTGGACTTGCAGAATCTGCGCGTTCAATTCATCACGCCGGTTCTCCAACGCCAGCATTTCGGGTGATTTTCCCACTGCCGGCTTGGTTTGTCCGCTAATTTGATTTTGCTGTTTCTGCTTGTTTTTGTTCTTTTTAGCCATTTGGCTGTTCCTTACTGTTTAATTGGTTCAACTGCATTCTGACTGCATCTAACTCTGCTTTCAGACGACCTAAGCGGACATCGCAATCTGCAATTTGTGCATCAATGTCGCCTGAACCAATGGCTTCATATTGTTTGGATTTTTCGGTCAGTTTCTGTTTAGCCTCGTTCAAGTTCGATTTGATTTTCTCTTTTTGATGATCCAATTCACCCAAGACGGTTTTTGGTAAGATGACTGTGCGTTCCGCTTGGATTGCCACAAGTCTGTCGGGGTGATGGCGGATAAAGTTGGTATCCAATACGGCAAATTTCTGTGTTACGTCCATCGGTTCGAAATATTGGAATACTGCCGACTGCCATTGTTTTAGCTGCTCCGACAGTTTGGCAATGTCGTTTGAAGCGGAAATTGCAGGAAAAGTGCGGTTGATTTTTTCAACGTTTTCCTGCCATTGATCGATTTGTTCTAAACTGTTTTGCTTGATGTCTTTTAACTTCAATTCGTCGGGTTTCAGGCGACCTAATGCTTTATGTTGCACCAGCAGGTCGGACAATTCGGGAATTTTACGTGCCGTCGATTTTTCATTACTGACCGCCCAACCAAAGGCTTGTCGTTGTGCTTCTGCTGAAAATCTTGCCAAGCTCAAATCTGTCTTGGGGAAAAGTTTAGCAAATTGTTCCAAATCGTCTTCATTATTAAGAGGCTCGATTTTTTCTTCCCAGTTCCCGGGGAGGAACGGCTTACTCCAAGTCTTTTTAATTAACTCGGCAAAGCCAACTGCTTGAGTTATCGTCATCTCAGGCAATTTTTTCAGAATATCGACTGCGGGGACAAAATTTGCCATAAATGCCAAAACCGCCATATTTGGCTGAGAAAGGGCGGGCAGGTCGGCAAGCCAATTTTCAGATTCTTGATATAAAATTTTTGCCGGTAACGGATACGGCTGATGATCGAAATAGCACTCAAGATAACCTGTTTCCTCCACAAAAAGCGTATTATCTGAAAAACGGAAAAATACGCGAGTCAGACCGTCTGAATCATCTAAGCGTGCAGGAATAAAAAGATGTTTGCCGTGTAATTCAGCTTCGGCAATGTTGGCGAAGACAATCAGCGGCGTTTTATCGTCAAGTTCATCATGATTTCCATTGAATTTAACTTCAACCGTATTGCCGATTTGGCGTGTGTCGGATTCCTGATCTGCCAAAACCAGCGACAGCAAACTGTTTTCAGGCAAATCCAAATCTACATCCCATTCGATTGCGTCTTCAGCATCAAAAATCATAGGTTCAAGCAGAACTTCTTTGATGACTTGCGGCTTACGCGTATTTATCCATTGGGAAAACAGCTTGTCTGAGCTGTCAATATTCAAATAATGGTTGCTATCCAGTGTGAGCTTGACAGGGGCAGTTTGCGGTAAAAATGTATCTTCATCGCACGTTACACTGATGCCGTCATGTTCCAATTCGGTTGTAGCATCAAACCAATTTTGGTTTACGGACTCCTGTCCGCTCAATTTCTGCAACAAACCTTCATCAACAGGGAAAAGGGAACGATTCAACCCAACGTCTGCGTTGCTTGCACTCTGTTTGGGTTTGCCGACATATTCATTCAATAAAGGACTAAACCAAAATATGGCATTTTCTGTTCTACGCCGTCCCGGCATTTTTTTATCACGGTAAAACTTTTTGCCATTGTCGGTCAGTTTTAAATCTGCTAGAGATAACTTGGCTAAATCATCTTCAGTATCGGGTAAATCAATATGTTCAATCAGTCCCGTATCATTAAGGTTTTCCAGCGTATAGCGGACAAAGGTGAAATCCAGCTTCAATACACGGGCAATTTGCGCCAAGCTGTTATTTGCCAATTGCGGAAAATCATTATGGGCAAGCCCCATCAACAACTCGGCAAATACGGTCGGCGTACCAATTTTACGGTAGCGATACTCTGTATCCGCGCGGTAAATCGGATAGGAAAAGGTCTTTTTTGCCAGCAATTTATCCATTATCTACGCCCTTTTTGCTGAGGTTGTATGTTTGGCAGGATGGCGGAAAATTCTTTCGCATCGCAAATTCCGCCTGTTTCTGCCCAATGTTCTAAATATTTGAACATATTCTTATAAACCATTTTTTTATCGTATCCTGCTTTATCCATTCGAGGCAGTTTGACTTCCCGGTTTTCCAGCATATTTCTTGCGCCGAATATAATCAGTAGGTTTTGTGCGCGCGACATGGCAACGTTGATAAATTCAAATCGAGCTACGTTTTGACGTGGACTGCGATACGCATTTTTGTCTTTGCCGTCATTTTTTACCAAACTCAGCAAAATAATCGGTTTTTCTTTACCTTGATAGCGGATAACCGTATTGATTTCTACATCAATGGCAGAAAACGATAATTTATCTTTATTGATTTTTCGGATTTCATCACGAATGACGCGGCATTGAGGCTGGTAAAATGAAACGACACCTACTTTCATTTTGTTGTCCTTGCCATAACCCAATGTCTCAAGCTGACGGTTTATATCCATTAATGTTTTGGCAATCATTCTTGCTTCTAATACGTTGATATTGCTTTGCCCGTCATTAATCGAAAAACGCTTTCCTTTTTCATCATCTGTCGTATCAATCCACAGCACATGGTCTTTTTTGGACAATAGTCCTTTAAACTCAATCCCATGAGACCGTTCGGCATCCGGATTGCCGCAGGTCAATTGCCCTTCATAAAAGTAGTTGATCATCTTCATGATGTCAGGGTGCATGCGAAATTGAATATTTAAGCGTTCGCGTAAACTTTCTGGTGCCTTTTCAAACAATTCTTTAAACAGACTTGCCGTTACCATTTTTTCGAATTTATGCAAATTATCCTCGGTCAAGTCCGTATCGGAATCTTGCTTATTTTCCTGTGCTTCGTTTTGTTCGACCTCATCTTCAAATGTCAGTCCGTCGGCTTCATTGAATATTGGTGGCAATTGACGATGGTCACCCACCAAAATGGCTTTTTTGGCACGCATAAGAGGCAGCAACATTTCCAACGGTGTAGCCTTGGATACCTCGTCGATAATGACTACATCAAAACCGTCAAAATCATTATCGGTTAGTGTCCGCTCGTTTTCGTTGCAGGTAATGGCAACCAGATTGCAACTTTCCACAAACGGTTTTTCCAGCTCGCTCCAATCTTTTTCCGCTCTTTTTTCCGGCTCTTTCAGGATTTCCTGCCAACGGGAGAATAAAGGCATAAAATCTTGGTTTTCTGTTTGCAGGGTTTGCAGTTCACTTTCTAATGTGTTCAAACAGCTTTGCTGTGTGGCAAATTCTGCCAAAAAGTCTGCTTTGGCAGAAAATCCGCCATCGATAAGTATTTGTGCTGCCTGTTGTTTTTTCAGACGACCTCGTTCGGTAATTTGATATTTAATCTCTTCTAGTGACTCAAGATCAGCTTGCTTTTCCTGTATGGTTTTATCACTTGGTGGTTGCAAATCATAGCCTTGTAACTGATTGTTCAAATCCCAAACTGTGGCTTGTACCAATGTCTGATATTTCTGTTGGAATATGGTTAGATTTTGAATGCGTTGTATCAGCAAAGGTTTGAGCATTGCTGGATTATTTTGCACAAAATGTTCTGCATCGTTAAAAATTTGGTAAGTTTCACGATTTAAGCCTTCTGACGGTTTATCTTTCAGACGACGTAATTCTTTGCGTTTTTCTTTCCATTGGGCGGAAAGTTCATCGCTGTCGTCATTTTCCATTTTGTCAGCGATTTCATCTATTTCCTGCTGTAACTGTTCTATTTCCAGTAATGTTTTCGTATCTATCCCCATCGTGCCATTGCCACTGTTCAATCGTGATAAATCTGCTTTCATTTTCGGCAAAACTGCCTGGATACGCTGATAACTTTGAATCAGTGCATAAAGAATGGCAGCTTGGTTTTCGCTTTCAGCAAGAAACCGCTCGTAAGAAAACGGTTGGCTGATATGCAGATGCTCAAGGTTGGTAAGATGTTCTACCAATGGATAAAGTGTTTCGGGTAAAACAAAATCGCTGTTGCGCAAGGCTTCACCGGAATTTTCCTCATTGAGTAAGCCGATAAGCTGTGCAATGTTTTCTATATCACGGCTATGTCGTCTGAAAATATCCTGCTGTTCGTCAAACTCGATTTTGGTTTGGATAAGTGCCTGTTTTGCCTGTTTCAGACGACCTTGATTGGTACGGTATTCTTCACGAAGCCGTTGCAAATCATGTGCCACAAATTCAGCCTGTTGTACCCATTCGCGCAGTTTTTCAGTTTCAGCCAACAACTCATTAAATGGTTGCAGGTATTCTTTGGCTACATAATTGCGCAACGATACATAATGTTTGCTCAATATACTTTCGCCGGTAAATTGCTTGCCTTCTTCCGTAATGCGGTTGGCACTTTTTGCCAAACGGACAGCCCTTAATTCAGGATGGTTTTGCAGGCGCGACAAAGCATTATCCAATGCGTCGTGAGCTTGGCTTGCAAGCAAGACCGTTTCTCCGCGCTTGGTAAATTGCAGGCAGGCCTCGGCGATAACCGTGGTTTTGCCGGTTCCCGGTGGCCCCTGAATCAAACAAATATCAGGTGCCGCCAGCATTTTTTGTACGGCAGATTTTTGTTTGTCATTTAAACTCTTGTTTTCCCATTCGGTAATTTCTGGAATTTCATCAGGTCGGTTGGCATTTTCAATATCAAACAGATAACTTGAAAGATACGGCGCATAACAACCTTCATTTTGTTGCAGGTTTTTTACCGCTCGGCGATGACGCTCAATCAACGCTAAATCGCCGACTAAAGAAATAGACAAGAAACCGTTTTTGGGAAGATTTCGGAACAAATGATCAATTTTATCTTGGCGGGTATGTTGATTACCGTTCTGCTTCTCTGAGTCGGTATTATCTTCAAATTGGGAAATTTTATTGTTCAACTCTTCAGAAATATCGACAAAAACATCGGCAAATACCGCTTTGCTGAAATCAAATTGATTTTTTTCACCTGCATTTTCTTGTTGCAACGCTTTACGATAATCCCCACAAGCCTTTACCTTGGCTTTATCTGAATGGTTGAATTGGATAATTTTGACACCGTCTTTCGCAAGTTGCCCTAATTGTGAGAAAGCACTCTCCACACGCGAGGCGTCTTTTTGAGGCAGTAAAAAACGGAAGGGTTGATCGGAAGTTTCTATTTTAAAAGCATGCAGGTTTTGACGGCTAAATGCGGCACGTGCTTTTTTCAATACCTGTTCATCTTCCGCAATGACCAAAAAGTGTACCTGTCCCGTTTCTTCATTGAACTGCCAATTCAGATATCGTAATCCCTGAGTTTTGTGCTTGATTAACTTATTTTTAAAGGTCAAAAAGTCTAACCAACCCGACAAGCGTTCTTTAGTTTTAGCGGCATATGCCGGTAGGGATTTTGTAAAATCAGAGGAAAGCAAATTAGGTTGACTGCGAGGCGGATATGAATTTTCCTGTAATTGATAAAAATGAGCTTCAATTTGCTTTTCATAAGCAGTCGCATCCATTCCTCCATATGTGAGAAATACTCGTTCAGGAATAAAAACAGGACTACTAGTTGCAGTCGGACAATACCCAATAACGGCTACCGCGATGTTATGAGAGATATGTTGATTGAAAATAGGATGGGAAGAAATTCGAATAGATAAAGAAATCCTTTTTTCCGCATTATCTTGCAAAGAAAGATTGGCAAAATTAGCAACAATTGCTTCATCGGCTAAGAAGAAATCTTCGCAAAACTGTTTCGCAACAGCCTCATATTCTTTGCTTGAATATTGCGGAAATTGCGCTTTGTAGGAACGAAAAGCACGAGAAATACTTTTCCCGAGCATTTCTTGTGTTACAGAATTTTTATGTTTTTGTTTGGTTTCGGGTAAGCGAAAATAAACAGTCTTTCCAGTCATGTTTAATAGTCCCTTTAAGATAAAATTTAAAGATAAAACTTATTAAATTGCAATGTAATCGCATTTAAATTATTTGTAATATAGTTATCAAAGATATTTTTCAGACGACCTTTTCAACAAAGCCGCGGTAGCGTTCGGCAAATTCGTCGGCGTGGCTTAAAAACGGGGCGTGTGCTGCTTTTTCCATCAATACCAATTCGCTGTCCGCCAGGTGGCGGTTGAGGTATTCGCCCATGCGCGGCGGGGTGATGGCGTCTTTTTGTCCAAACACTAAAAGCGACGGGGCTTGGATGCTTGAAAGCAGGGGGCGGGCATCGGCTTGGTTGACGGCATCCAACGCGGCTTGCAGGGCGGGCGGTGCGCCGTGGCGGGAGAGGTCGGGCAGGATGTTGCCGATGATTTCGGCGGCGTTTGGTGTGTGTAGCAACTGTAATTGTAGAAACTGTTTGATATGTTTGGCATAATCCTGCCGGAACGCGCCGACCATCTTGCCCAAAGCGGGGTTGGACAGCCCTTCGGGGTAGTCCGCGTCGGCGGTCAGGCGGGCGAAACTTGCGGTCAGGCAGAGCGAACAGACTTTGTCGGGACGGCGTGCGGCGAGATGGAGCGCGACCAAGCCGCCGAGCGACCAGCCGAGGATGTGGGCGGGCGTGTCGATTTCTTCGGCGAAGGCTTCGGCAATCGCGGCGATGTTGAAGTTTTCGGCAAAGGGCGCGTCGCCGTGTCCGGGCAGGTCGAGGGCGTGGATGTCCCAATCGGCACTCAGGCGCGGGATGAGGTCGTCGAAGACGTGGCGGTTCGCTGCCCAGCCGTGTATCAGATAAACTTTTTTGGCGGAGTGCGGCATGGCTGTTTTCTCTATGGATGTGTTTTCTTGGTGGCGCAATGCGGGATGGTGGCACAAAAGCCGTTGCGTATTATGCCACGCCTTGGTTTCAGCGTGCGAAACCCGACCGTATGGCGGTTTTTGCGACGGCTGTGCGGCGGACTTGGAAGAATTTTTTACGGACGCGGCAAACAGTTGCCCTTTGTGTTTCCGCCCGATACAGGGCGGGGCGGTGTGCGGCGGCTGCCAGAAGAAGCCGCCGGCATTTGAGCGGATGTGGGCTTCGCTGTATTATGAGCCGCCCGTAAGCAGTATGATACGCGCGTTGAAGCATTTGGCAGACCTCGGCATGAGCCGTCCGCTGACGGAACTGATGCGCCGACATGCGCCCGACTGGCTGGAAACGGAGCATTTTGATTTTGTGCTGCCCGTGCCGTTGAGCAAGGAAAGGCGGCTGCATCGCGGCTTCAACCAAAGCGAGGAATTGGCGGATATTCTGTCCGAACATTACGGCTGGACGCTGTTGCCGCGACGGACGGTTTTCAGACGACATCGCGAGCCGCAAAGCACGCTGAAAAGCGCAGACAGGGTGCGCAATATAAAAAATGCTTTTGAAATCAATGGTCATATCTCGAAAAACTGTAATATTTTGTTAATCGACGATGTGTTCACCACCGGCTCGACGCTGAACGAATTGGCGCAGACGCTGAAAAAATCAGGCGCAGGCAAGATTTTTTGCTGGAGTTTGGCGCGTCCGCCAATGAAAAAATAGCTTAAAGTTTTTGACACCTACGGAACATTTCGGCATTATGCCGCTCTATAAGTGATTGATTTATATGTTTACCATAGTTTTGTACCAACCCGAAATCCCGCCCAATACGGGCAATATCATCCGATTGTGCGCCAACACCGGAGCCGATTTGCATCTGGTCAAGCCGCTCGGTTTTCCGCTGGATTCGGCAAAAATGAAACGCGCAGGTTTGGATTATCACGAGTTTGCAAAACTGACGGTACACGAGAATTTCGAAGATTGTCTCAAAGCCTTGGAAGGGCGCCGCATTTTCGCGCTGACCACCAAAGGCAAAACCCGTCCCAACGAAGTTTCCTTTGTTGAGGGCGATGTCTTTTTGTTCGGTCCCGAGACACGCGGCCTGCCCGCCGAAATCCTCGACACCCTGCCCGAAGGGCAAAAGCTGCGCCTGCCCATGAAGCCCGACAGCCGGAGTATGAATCTTTCCAACACTGTCGCCGTGATTCTGTTTGAAGCATGGCGGCAAAACGGTTACGCAGGCGGTGTATAACATCCGCTGGGGAGTCTCCCAGAGCCGTTTGACAAAAACCAAGGCCATACTGTCCGACAACAGCTTGGTTTTTGTCAAACCGCCGATACGTCGTCTGAAACCGCCTGGGAGCCATCCCGCCGCGTTATCAACTCAAGAACGGACTACGTTTTGACTTTATCTAAAACTACCCTTTTCTCCACCCTGACTGCCGTTGCAATCAGCATCCTTTCCATTCATTCCGCCTCAGCCGACTCCATCGTCCGCACCGAGAAGCTGCATTTCTCCGCCAACCGCAGCTACAAAGTCGCCGGCAAACGCTATACGCCGATGACCAAAGTATCCTCCTTCGTCCAAACCGGCAACGCCTCATGGTACGGCAACCAGTTCCACGGCCGTAAAACTTCCAGCGGCGAGCGTTACAACATGAACGCCCTGACCGCCGCCCACAAAACCCTCCCCATTCCCAGCTACGCTCGTGTGACCAACACCAAAAACGGTAAAAGCGTCATCGTCCGCGTCAACGACCGTGGTCCTTTCCACGGCAACCGCGTGATCGATGTTTCCAAAGCCGCCGCCCAGCAATTAGGTTTCATCAACCAAGGCACGGCACATGTCAAAGTCGAACAAATCGTACCGGGTCAAAGCACCCAAGTTTATGATGGCAAAGATATTTTCGTCGATTTGAAATCCTTCGGTACCGAACGCGAAGCACAAGCCTATATGAACCAGGCGGCGAGAAATCTTTCCGCCGGCATGATGAACCCGAGAGTTTCCCTGGAGAAACGCAACTACGAATACGTCGTCAAAATGGGTCCGTTCACCTCGCAAGAGCGTGCCGCCGAAGCCGAAGCCAAAGCACGCGGTCTGATTCAGGCAGCTTCACTGTCCCTCTAAGCCGCATCCGTGTTTTCAGACGACCTGTTGCAAGACAGGTCGTTTTGTATTGAAGCTAGGTATAAAGCCGTCGTATCCTTGCCTCCTTTCCCTTATATAGTGGATTAAAATTGCAATGATACGGCGTTGCCAACGCCCTTATGTACTACCCGTACACGGCGGGCGTTGCCGCCTTGTCTCATTTTTATTTTAATCCACTATAATTCCCCGCTTCTCAACCAAAGGAATCCCCACCATGTCCCTCCCACCTTGCCCGCAATGCCAATCCGAATACACCTACGAAGACGGCAGCCAATACATCTGTCCCGAATGCGCGTTTGAATGGACGGAAAACGACGGCGAAGCCGCCGAAGAAACCCTGAGCGTCAAAGATGCCAACGGTGCCGTGTTGCAAGACGGCGACACCGTTGTCCTGATTAAAGACCTCAAAGTCAAAGGCAGCTCCATGGTCATCAAGCAAGGAACCAAGGTAAAAGGCATACGCCTGCAAGAAGGCGACCACAATATCGGTTGCAAAATCGACGGCAGCGCGATGAATTTGAAATCAGAGTTTGTCAAAAAAGCATGATGTTGGTATAATAATTGTTGGTGGGTCGCTAGGCCGACCTGAAAACCGTTTGTAAAGCTACTTGTCTCCGTAAGGGTTGCTTTCAAACGGTTTTCGCCTTTTTCGGCAGGAGGAAATAGGCGTTGCACCAATTGACGGCAGCGCTATTTCGTCCGCCACATCAAACAAAGGTCGTCTGAAACCTGTTTTCCGGTTTCAGACGACCTTTTTCATGGTTCGGCAAAATGGCTGTGTCGAATCAAAACGCATCCGCAGGCATTTTGCCGTATCGGGATTTTTCGTTATCGGACTGTTTGCCCGATTTGGCTTAGTCCAACAACGCGTCCACAAACGCGCGCGCGTCAAACGGGCGCAAATCGTCTATGCCTTCGCCCACGCCGATATAGCGGACGGGGACGGGGCGGTCGGAGGCAAGCGCGGCGAGGATGCCGCCTTTTGCCGTACCGTCGAGTTTGGTCACAATCAGTCCCGTCAGCCCCAGCGCATCGTCAAAGGCTTTGACTTGGTTGACGGCGTTTTGCCCGATATTGGCATCGAGGACGACGATGATTTCGTGCGGCGCATCGGGCATCGCTTTTTGCAGCACGCGCTTCACTTTTTTGATTTCTTCCATCAAATGAAGCTGCGTGGGCAGGCGGCCAGCGGTGTCGGCAAGCACGATGTCGATGCCGCGCGCTTTGGCGGCTTGAACGGCATCGAAGCAGACGGCGGCGGAATCACCCGTGGTTTGCGAGATGACGGTAACGTTGTTGCGTTCGCCCCATGCTTGAAGCTGCTCGCGAGCGGCGGCGCGGAAGGTGTCGCCTGCGGCAAGCAGCACGGATTTGCCCTGAGCTTGGAAATATTTGGCGAGTTTGCCGATGGAAGTGGTTTTACCCGCGCCGTTGATGCCCGCCAACATGATGACGAACGGCTCTTTCGTGTCGGGCAAGACCAGCGGTTTTTCCAACGGCTTAATCAAGTCGTACAAAGCTTCTTTCAATGCGCCGCGCAACTCGTTGCCGTCTTTCAGCCCCTTGAGGCTGACGCGGTTGCGCACGTCTTTCATCAGGTATTCCGTCGCTTCCATGCCCATGTCGCTGGTAATCAGCACGGTTTCCAGCTCTTCGTACAAGTCTTCGTCGATTTGCCCGCCGCCGAACACGCCCGCCAGCGATTTCGCCATTTTGTCGCGCGATTTGGTCAAACCCTGTTTCAAACGCGCCGCCCAGCCGAGTTTGGGTTCGGTTTCGGATGGTTCAGAGGTTTCAGACGACGTTGCGACGGCTGTATTTTCAAAGGCTGCTACGGAATGTTCTTCGGATGTTGCAGGCGTGGCTTCGGCTTGGATTTCTAAAGTTTCGACAGCTTCTGCGGTTTCAGACGACCCGTCGCTGACCGCTTCATGGACGTGTTCGACCGTTTCGGAAACATGTTCAACCACAGTCTCGCAGATTTCTTCGGCGTGCTCTTTGGTACTTTCTACCGCCGTTTCAACTGCCGCCGTCAGCTCTTCCGCTTTTTCGCCGACATTTTCCTGAACCGTTTCAAGCGTTTGCGAAACGGCAGCTTCAGCGTTCTCTACGGCTTCGGCGGCGGTTTCCTGAATACGGGTTTCTTCTTGAGCGGGCGTTTCCTGTTTTTTCTTGCGGCGGAAGAAGCTGAACATTGAATTTTCCTTTTAATTTTAGAAACTTGAAATAGGGCGTATTGTAGCGTATTTTGCGCGGCAAGGTCGTCTGAAAACGTGATAATCGAATAAGGTTTGCTGACGTGTTCCGCGGATGGAAGTACAATACCCGTCTTCTCGGTTTCCGCTATTCGGAGTGCCGCATCGTCCTCAAGTGGAATAAGGTCGTTTTACTCCGTATCGTTTTGATTTTTAAAAGGTAAGCCAAAATGAAAAGAATATTTTTTACCATCCTGTTTTTGTCTACGGCTGCCTATGCCAGCCATACCTATTCATCAGACAAGTTGACTTGCACATACCAAGATTTGACCGCCCCAAACAGCCAACCGAAAACAACGGCTTGCAGCAGCCTGGCTTGGGAAAGCGCACAAGTCTATGATGAAAAACGCGGCGGCTATATCGCGGGGAACGGGGAAGAGTACAAATTGAAAAATGGAAAAACGATTGTTTTTTCGTATGAAGCCTTTGTGAAAACGAAAGAATCCAACCCGACAGGCGGCAAATGGACTCATTCGACCAAACTGATGAATAACAAGACTTACACCACCTCCGAGCGTACCTTAAAAGGCAAAAGCTGGACCTGCTACCGCTCGGAAAAAGAAGAATTATGCGTAGATGCCCCAAGCCTTTACTCTATCTTATCGGCTGTTAATTAATTTCCTCTGCGTTTGGCTTTGCCTAATGTCTCGATATGAAAAAAGGTCGTCTGAAACCGGATTTCCAGTTTCAGACGACCTTTTGTTTACCGTTACGCCCTCCAGCATCTATATCCTTTGCCTCACGCTTTTGTTAACCTTTAAAGATTATAGTGGATTAACTTTAAACCAGCACGGCGTTGCCTCTCCTTGTCCTGATTTAAATTTAATCCACTATAATTTCGGACGGAGGCTGACAGTTTGCCGATTCCGGATAAACCTGCCCAACCCATTGCCGTTTCCGTGCGGGCGGAAGGGATGGAAAGTCAAGCATCAAAACACTATCCCCATACGGTCTTTTTAAAAAAGGTCGTCTGAAAATACGGCATATATTTTCACCGAGCAACAACCTTATCGGGAAATGCGAACTTGCCGAACATCCCGTTTATGTATATGATAACGAACACCGTGCCGGTGTAGCTCAGTCGGTAGAGCAGCGCATTCGTAACGCGAAGGTCGGGGGTTCGATTCCCTTCTCCGGCACCAGATTGGATAAAGAAAGGTCGTCTGAAAACTTGGTTTTGGGTTTTCAGACGACCTTTTTTATTGCGGTGTTTGTTCAAGACTGAGGACTCGGAAGGTGTCTTTTAGAATATCAAGAACTCCATCCATTCCATATGGACAAATATTTTTGTTATCAAGAAAATCTTTATTTATACGCTCTTGCCATGATTCTCTATCATGAAGGGTACTAACGTCAAAATGTATATTTGCAGCAAGCCGTAGGTCGGATACAAGTATCCGACCTACGGCTTGCTGCCCTGCATATTGCCGCGCCAGTCGGCCAGTTCGCTCTGTGCGGCGCGTTGCCACACGGCAAAAAAGCGTTGGCGGATGATGCCGTCGAACGCATCGGATCGGGCAAACCATTGCTGCGGCGCAGTTTCGCGAAACCAAAAATCCAATACGGCACGATAATCTGAAGACGGAGCGTTCATGATTACAAACCCTTCCGCATAATCCGCTGCCCCAGCCGTGCGGAGAGGCGGTTAATCCAATAGAGCCACTTCGTTTTGCCAATCATGCTTTCAAAGCGGTTGCGTTCAAAATCACGCCAAAATTCGTCTGCCAATTCGTCGGGCGAAATTTTCAGGTGCGCGTGCCCCTTGCCTTTGTACATGGGCGTGGCGACCATGGGCGGCAGGATTTCGAACACGCGGATACCGCTGTTTTCCAATTGCCAGCGCAACACTTGCGAAAAGCTGTGTAGCGCGGCTTTGGTGGCACAGTAAACGGCGCAGGTTTCCTTGGGCACCACCGCCAAGCCCGATGATACGTTGATAACGGCGGCCTGCGGCTTGCCCGCCAGCATGGGTAGGAAGGCGCGGGTGAGCTGCACGGGCGCGGTGAGATTGACGGCGATTTCCTGCACGATTTCGTCGTCCGTCTGCTCGTCCAACCGTTTGGTGAACTGGATGCCGGCGTTGTTGATGAGGATACTGGTTTCGGGAAACTGCGCCGCCAGCCGTGCGCGGTCTTCGGCTTGGGAAACGTCGGCGACGGCATATCCGCAACGTGCGCCGTTATCGTGCAGGCTGCCTGAAAGCTGTTCTCCTGAAAGTTGTTCTACGGCTTGGCGTAGCGCGTCTTCGCGCCGTCCGACCAAAATCACGTGGTTGCCCGCTGCACGGAACTTTTTTGCCAGCGCAAAGCCGATGCCGGTGGCGCCGCCGGTGATGAGTACGGTGTGTTGTGTGGGGATCATGGGGTTTCCTTGTTTTGGGGGTGCAGGCTGCTTTTTTCAGGCTGCCTATTCTTTCAAAAAGCCGTATTCGTACACCAGTGGTTCGAGTTTGGCAGCGAGGGCGGCGTAGGTGGTTTCGAAGGGGGCGAAGTCGGTTTGCGGAGCGGCCTTTTTCAGGGCGTTGCGGATTTTATACCAGCCTGCACCGCTTTTGTCGAGCAGGTATTCGTCGCGGATTTTGCGTTCGATGTCGGCCCGGTAGAAGGCCTGTCACAGTTTCAGGCCTTCATCATACACGGCTTGGGCTTCTTTGGAGAGCAAGCCGTAGGTCGGATACTTGTATCCGACACTATCGTCCAAGATGTCGGATTCAAGAATCCGACCTACGACACTTACCTATTTAAATTTTAATTTTTCCCAAACAGTAAACCCTCTATACCCTCCAGTAATTATTACTTTACTATCAAGGCAATAAAGCAAAATATCCTCATTATCCATGAAATATATTGCATCTAAAATTTCTTTTAAATTTTCTCTTGAAAAACAGAAACCTATTTTTGAACTTTGGAAAAGTATAAAAATCTTATTTTCGCCAATCTCTGCATCAAGATCAGAATAAAATTGTTCTTCCTCTGATTCTGAGTAATCTGAATAGCAATATTTTATGGTTAAATCATGCTTAAAATATACAACCCTATCTTCTTTTTTAGAAATATACGTTTCCCAAAATAGTTCAGTTGGATTCTCATCAAAAAACTGTATTTTTCCTAATGTTTCTTCGCTTACCCCAGATGCCTTAAGTTCTACATAGGGAGGATAAAGCGCTTCTCTTGATAATTTATACAATATACTTTTTTTCATTTACTTCGTCTTTTTATGGCGTGTTTTTAAGTACCTTGGTGTCGTAGCAACTGTATTTTTGCCCGATGGGGTCAAAAATACAGCAAGCCGTAGGTCGGATACTTGTATCCGACGCAACCGTCCAAAATGTCGGATTCAAGAATCCGACCTACGACGCTGCGCGGGAATGACGGCATGGGTGCGTTCTATTTTAATCTACATAAATATGTGTCGGTATTAAAAAAGGTCGTCTGAAACCTGATTTTCGGTTTCAGACGACCTTTCCCTATTTGCGGGTGAGCCTACTTCGCCCCCTTAAACCCGCGTTTCAAATGCACCATCAGCAACGCTACCGCCGCGGGCGTGACGCCTGAAATGCGGCTTGCTTGTCCGACGGTTTCGGGTTTGTGCTGGTTGAGCAAGCCATAGGTCGGATACTTGTATCCGACGCAACCATCCAAAATGTCGGATTCAAGAATCCGACCTACGACGCTGCGCGGGAATGACGGCATGGGTGCGTTCTATTTTAATCTACATAAATATGTGTCGGTATTAAAAAAGGTCGTCTGAAACCTAATTTTTGGTTTCAGACGACCTTTCCCTATCTGCGGGTGAGCCTACTTCGCCCCCTTAAACCCGC
>NZ_KV838148.1:20215-38587 GCF_001838645.1 Neisseria sp. HMSC70E02
GCGGGTGAGCCTACTTCGCCCCCTTAAACCCGCGCTTCAAATGCACCATCAGCAATGCCACTGCCGCAGGGGTTACACCAGAAATGCGGCTTGCCTGCCCGACGGTTTCGGGTTTGTGCTGGTTGAGTTTTTGCTGCACTTCGGCGGATAGGCCTTTGACTTTGCTGTAATCGATGTCGTCGGGCAGCTTTAAGGTTTCGATGTCGCGGCGGCTGTCGATTTCTTCGTTTTGGCGGTCGATATAGCCTTGGTATTTGACTTGGATTTCGACTTGTTCAATCACGTTTTCAGGCAGCCTGCACTCGGGTTCTGCGCCTTCGAGCGTCATCAGTGCGGCGTAGTCGAGGTTCGGGCGGCGCAGGAGGTCGTGCAGGTTGGCTTCGCGGCTGAGTTTTTGCCCGAACACGCGGATTTGTTCGTCTTTGGCGAGTTTTTGCGGCGTGTACCACGTTGTTTTCAAACGTTGGATTTCGCGTTCGATGGCTTCGCGTTTTTCGTTGAACATGCGCCATTGCTCTTCACCCACCAAGCCGATTTTGTGGCCGTCTTCGGTCAGGCGCATGTCGGCGTTGTCTTCGCGTAGTTGCAGGCGGTATTCGGCGCGGCTGGTGAACATGCGGTAGGGTTCGTTCACGCCTTTGGTGATGAGGTCGTCCACCAATACGCCGAGGTAGGCTTGTTCGCGGCGCAGCAGGAGCGGGTCTTGTCCGCGGACGTATTGCACGGCGTTCGCGCCTGCGAGCAGGCCTTGTGCGGCGGCTTCTTCGTAGCCGGTCGTGCCGTTGATTTGTCCGGCGAAGAAGAGGCCTTGGATGGTTTTGGTTTCAAGGCTGGCTTTGAGGTTGCGCGGGTCGAAGTAGTCGTATTCGATGGCGTAGCCTGGGCGCAGGATATGGGCGTTTTCAAGGCCTTTCATGCTGCGCACGAGCGCGATTTGGATGTCGAACGGCAGGCTGGTGGAAATACCGTTGGGGTAGTATTCGTTGGTCGTCAGGCCTTCGGGTTCGAGGAAAATCTGGTGGCTGTCTTTGTCGGCAAAGCGGTTGATTTTGTCTTCGATGGACGGGCAGTAGCGCGGGCCGACGCCTTCAATTTTGCCGGTGAACATGGGGCTTCGGTCGAAACCGCTGCGGATAATGTCGTGGGTTTGCAGGTTGGTATGCGTAATCCAGCAGGACACTTGACGCGGGTGCATTTCGGCGTTGCCGCGCACGGAAAAGACGGGCACGGGCGTGTCGCCGGGCTGTTCGGTGAGCTGGGAGAAATCAATCGTGCGCCCGTCGATGCGCGGCGGCGTGCCGGTTTTCAGACGACCTTGCGGCAGGTTCAATTCGCGCAAACGTCCGCCCAGCGATTTGGCGGCGGGGTCGCCGGCGCGGCCGCCTTCGTAGTTTTCCAAACCGATGTGGATTTTGCCGGACAAAAACGTGCCGGCGGTCAGCACGACGGCGCGGGCTTTGAATTCCACGCCCATTGCGGTGATTACGCCTGAAATGCGGTCGCCGTCGAGCGTTACGTCGTCAACCGACTGTTGGAAAAGTTCCAGATTTTCTTGGTTTTCCAGCATTTCGCGGATGGCGGCTTTGTACAGGATGCGGTCCGCCTGCGCACGCGTGGCACGAACCGCCGCGCCTTTGCTGGCGTTCAAACGACGGAACTGGATGCCGGATTTGTCGGTCGCCAACGCCATTGCGCCGCCGAGTGCGTCGAGTTCGCGCACAAGATGGCCTTTGCCGATGCCGCCGATGGACGGGTTGCACGACATTTGTCCGAGCGTTTCGATGTTGTGTGTGAGCAAAAGCGTCTGCGCGCCCATGCGGGCGGCAGCGAGCGCGGCCTCCGTACCTGCGTGGCCGCCGCCGACGACGATGACGTCGTAGGTTTTGGGGTAAATCATGTGGGTCATGTGTGTCAACGTGCCTAATGGTTTCAGACGACCTCTTTTCTCTGACGGAGGTCGTCTGAAAATATAATGAATTCAAAAATAAACGTGGGATTGTACGCTTTTTCGGGGGGATTTGACAGGTGGAAAGGCGCTTGCGGGTATGGGATGGGAAAAGGGTCGTCTGAAAACGGGTGTAGAGCGGGTTTCTCTAAAAACCCGAATCTCAAGGTTTTCAGACGACCTCATTTTTATTTGCGACCTGCTCCCTCTCCCGTCTGGCGGGAGAGGATGACTCTATGGGCTGCACGAATTCGATTTTGCCTAAATCCACAAAGCCACCCCCATCCTAGCCTTCCCCCGCCGGATGGGGGAAGGAACAGATTGCCGTTGCAGCCACCCGTAGCGTGGGCTTTGCCCACGAAATGAAAGCAAATAAGATTATTGTCTGGCATGGTTAGACGGCAGATTTCACGGGCAAAGCCCACGCTACAAATTTGGTTTGTTCTAACCCGCTTGAATTAAACAAAAAGGTCGTCTGAAAACCTCAACATTCGGTTTTCAGACGACCTTTCGCTCTTTTTCAATGCAGAAAATCCATCCCAACGCCGTCAGGCATTATTCATAAACTTTCAACAACTCTACTTCAAACACCAACGTCGCGTTAGGCGGAATCACGCCTCCTGCGCCGCGTGCGCCGTAGCCCATTTCGGCGGGAATGGTCAGCTTGCGTTTGCCGCCTTCTTTCATGCCGCCGAAACCTTCGTCCCAGCCTTGAATGACCTGACCCACGCCCAGCGTAATCGTCAGCGGCTGACGGCGGTCGAGGCTGGAGTCGAATTTGGTGCCGTCTTCCAGCCAACCGGTGTAATGCACGGTAATTTCCTTGCCTTTCACGGCCTCTTTGCCGTGGCCTTCCTGCAAATCTTCAATAATCAAACCGCTCATGTTTTATCCTTTCATAGCGTTTTCAATCGGTTAACAATATCGACTCTTCGATATTCCGCGCTGAAGGGTATCATAGCTGCCGTTTCCGATAAAGCAAAAGGTCGTCTGAAAACGGATGGGTACGTTTTCAGACGACCTTTCAACTTCAACCGATGGGCAATCAATTTGAGCCGTTTTGCAACGAGCGGGCATAGGTGTCGTTGTAGCCGATGTCGGTGATTTCGCGCACGCCTGTGGCAGGTGCGGTGAATTTCAAGCGGTCATCATCCTTACGCATATCGTGCGTGTCGTGATATTCGACTTGGGTTAAGCCCGGAATGGGGCCGGAGTCGTTGGCATGGTTCCATTCAGGAATGCGGCTGTCGGCGAAAGATGCGGCGGTGGCAACGGCGATGAGGGAGGCGAAGAGTGCTTTTTTCATGATACTTTCCTTATGATGTTGAATATAAAAGATGAACTGCGTAGGCGTTCAAGCGATGGAAAGCATTTTATTGATTTCTTTTTGATTGATAAATATCTATTTTGTTGAAAGAATATTTACCAATAAGAAACAATATGCCCTAGCCCGTTTTCAGACGACCTCCGGTCAAAACTTATCCACAATGGTGCAGCGGCGTCGCCCATTCTTGTTTTACGGTTTTATTTTTTTCGTAGCGTCGCCATGCCTTTTCGTGGAAATAGAAAACGACGGTGTTGGCAAGCGGCTCGACCAGCGCGACTGCGCTTGAGATGCCAATGCTGCCGGTCAAAATATAGGCAACGCCGAACGCGGTGGCGAAATGTAAAATGGCAAAGGTCATGGTTTTAATCATGATGGTTTCCTGATATGGTGATGTCTGTATGATTCGGATAATAACCATTCTCAACTACGCCGTATCTTTTGAATATTTCATTCAAAATTAGTTTATTTAAATCATTATTTTATTTTTGATAGGTGAAATATGAATCCACTGTGCATTGCCGTTCTCGACCGCGACACGCTTGCCGACCGTCCGTTTGACTTTGATTTTCCGCATACTTTAAGCAGCTATGGTTCGACTGAGGCGCATCAGACCGCCGAGCGCATACAGGGCGCGGACATCATCATTACCAACAAAGTCGTGATTTCCGCCGAACACATCGCCGCCAACCCGCAGCTCAAACTGATTGCGCTAGCCGCGACGGGCGTCAACAATGTTGACCTTGCTGCCGCCAAGCAAGCGGGCGTGAGCGTGTGCAACATCCGCGCTTACGGCAATGAATCCGTGGCGGAACACGCGTTTATGATGATGATTACCCTGATGCGCAACCTGCCTGCCTATCAGCGAGACGTTGCAGCAGGCTTGTGGGAAAACTCGCCGTTTTTCTGCCACCTCGGCGCACCGATGCGCGATTTAAACGGTAAAACACTGGCGATTTTCGGTCGCGGCAACATCGGACAGACGCTGGCAACTTATGCACAGGCGTTCAAAATGAAGGTCGTGTTTGTCGAACACAAACACGCCGAAACCGTCCGCGACGGCTACGTTTCCTTTGACGAAGCCGTCCGCACTGCCGATGCGCTGTCGCTGCATTGCCCGCTCACGCCGGAAACGGCAAACATGATAGGCGAAGCCGAGTTGCAACAGATGAAGCCCGGCGCCATCCTCATCAACTGCGGGCGCGGCGGCTTGGTTGATGAAGCCGCTTTGGTTGCGGCGTTGAAATACGGCCAAATCGGCGGGGCAGGTTTTGACGTGTTAACACAAGAGCCGCCGCGCGACGGCAACCCTCTGCTGAAAGCTCGACTGCCCAACCTCATTGTCACGCCACACATTGCATGGGCAAGCCAAGAGGCCGCCAACCGTCTGTTTGACATCCTTGTGGACAACATCAACCGCTTCGTCGCGGGCAATCCGCAGAATCTGGTTTGATGCCGATAGCCCTTAGCCCTGTTGATAATTTTGTGAACAATTTAAAAGGTCGTCTGAAAATTCTCAGACGACCTTTTATATATTGATATTTTTCAATGAATTAAGTTTAATTTGATTGAATTGGGATGAAGTTCAAATTGTGGATAAGTTGTGAGCAATCCGTGGATTTCGTCAAAAACCAATGCTTTCAAACGGCAAAGGTCGTCTGAAACCTGAATCTTGGTTTTCAGACGACCTTTCGCGTATGGATAAGGTTTAATCTTATTTGCCGATGCAGAAGCGCGAGAAAATTACGCCCAGCAAATCGTCGGCGGTAAATTCGCCGGTGATTTCGCTGCACGCGTTTTGGGCGAGGCGCAGGTGTTCGGCGAAAAGCTCGATTTGGTTGTTGTCGCAGAGGGCGGCGTTTTCCAGCTCGGCTTCGGCTTCGTACAAGGCGTTGAGGTGGCGGCTGCGGGCGAGGAACAGGCTTTCGCTTTCGCCCTGCCAGCCGACTTCCTGCAATAGCGCGTGTTTGAGCAAGTCGAGACCCGCGCCGGTTTTGGCGGACAGGCTGATGACGGTGTCCGCGCCGGTTTGCGCGAGGCCGTCTGAACGGACGGCGACGGGTTCGCCAGTCAGGTCGGCTTTGTTGTGGATTTCGATTTTTTTCAAACCTTCGGGCAGGCTGTTCAAAATGGCTTGGGTTTTGGCGTTCACGCCTTCTCGCGGGTCGATGAGAATCAGGGCGACATCGGCTTCGGAGACGGCTTTGCGGCTGCGCTCGATGCCGATTTGTTCGACCACGTCGTCGGTTTCGCGCAGGCCGGCGGTGTCGATGATGTGGACGGGCACGCCGTCGAGGGTGATTTGTTCGCGCACGGTGTCGCGGGTGGTGCCGGCGATGTCGGTTACGATGGCGATGTCGTCGCCCGCCAAGGCGTTGAGCAGGCTGGATTTGCCGACATTGGGCGCGCCGACGAGGACGACGTTCATGCCTTCGCGCAAAATCGCGCCTTGTTCCGCGCTGGTGAGGACGGTTTTCAGACGGCCTTGCAGGGCTTGGAGCTTGCCGCGCGCGTCGGCGGCTTCGAGAAAATCGATGTCTTCTTCGGGGAAGTCCAACGTGGCTTCAACCAGCATCCGCAAAGTAATAAGGTCATCCACCAGCTCGTGTATGTGTTGGGAAAACGCGCCTTTGAGCGAACGCAACGCCATGCGTGCGGCGGACTTGCTGGAGGCGTCGATAAGGTCGGCGACGCTTTCGGCTTGGGCAAGGTCGAGTTTGTTGTTGAGGAAGGCGCGTTTGGTAAATTCGCCCGGCTCCGCCATGCGCGCCCCCAGTTCGAGGCAGCGCGAAAGCAGCATGTCCATCACGACAGGGCCGCCGTGTCCCTGCAATTCAATCACGTCTTCGCCGGTAAAGCTGGCGGGGGCGGCGAAGTAGAGCAGGATGCCGTTGTCTATCGGCTGCCCGTCGCCGCCGAGAAAGTCGGTGTAAAGCGCGGTACGCGGTTTGGGCGTTTTGCCGCCGCTGAGGGTTTGCGCCAAAGGCAGCAGGTTTTTGCCGGAAAGACGGATAACGCCGACGCCGCCGCGTCCGGGTGCGGTGGCGATGGCGGCGATGGTGGGTTGGGATGCGGACATGGCTGGCTCGTATCGGAAATTTAATGGACGGTATTATATAGTGATTTCACAATGATAAAGGTCGTCTGAAAACCTTGCTGTCGGTTTTCAGACGACCTTTTTAGAAGATTGGTCATGTGGGCGGACTACTTGAACGGTTCAGGTATTTTTAATTTCTGAATCATCCGGCAGCAGGTCGTGTATGGAACAGTTTAAAGCAGAAGACAGTTGATACAGTTTATCGACCGTTATATTGACCTCCCCCCTTTCTATTCTACCCATATAGCTTCTGTCTATATCGGCAAGTAAGGCTAAGTTTTCTTGGTTGATATTGGACTGTTTGCGGATTTCTCGGATTTTTATACCTATCAAAACACTGATTTTACTCATGAGATTTGTCTTCACAAATCTCAAAATATCCAATTTTGACGCTTATTTATCCACGGATTATAATCCGTATTTTTGGAAAATACCTAATGTGGAGAACGTCAAATGGCAAGTTATATTGAAAGCTCTTTAGGGCGGAGTGAACGTATTGTTTATAAAGCGCAAGTATCGTGGCTGTCCCAATTCGGACGATTGGTATTTGGTGCATTGTTTGCACTGTTGATAAGAGAGATTCCAATTATTGGAATAATCGGCATATTGTTCATTATTGTGGCTGTGCTGAATGTCATGACAACGGAGCTTGCATTGACCAATAAAAGACTGATCGCCAAAGCTGGCTTTATCCGTCGGCAAACAATTGAACTAAATATAGATCGTGCTGAAAGTCTTTCTGTAATTCAAGGTTTTTGGGGCAGGATTTTCAATTATGGCTCCATAGTGGTCAGAGGGACGGGGGGCAGTCATGCTCCGATTCCTTATATCGCCCGACCGATGGAGTTCCGTCAACAATTCAATGACTTTATAGATAACGAAATTGATGGGGTCTCGAAAAATCAAATTGGAGTAAAACCGCCTGCCGTTTGAGATGGGCGGAAATGGTGATTTTTATTTTATATAGCAAAATCGTAAGAAAATATTTCTATCGATTCGAATATGAAAAGGTCGTCTGAAACCCGGCAAATGGTTTCAGACGACCTTTTGATGTATTTTTTCCGAAAGGAAGAAATCAGCGTTTTTTCTTGGCGTTTTTCTTTTCGGCGGCGGCAAGGCGCATGGCGACGAATTCGACCATCAGTTCTTTTTTCGTCCAGAAGAAGTTTTTCATTTTTTCCAGAGAATAGATTTTGCGTACCATCATGGGCAGGCCGGCATGGATGATGGCGGCGACTTCGCCGTTGCGGGTTTCGTCCGCCATGGCGGTTTTGAGGTCGGTCTGGTTGGCGGCGAGGTAGTCGCCGAGTTGTTTTTGAACGCTAGTGCTGATTTCAAATTGCTTAATCATGTTTTCTTTCCGTTTTGTGTTTGTTCCGCGAGGTAGGGCGGCTATTGGTTTTAATTACATGTGCATTTTAACAAATTTTAATTTTATTGCATATCAACTGTGCGAAATTATGACGTGATTTACAATTTTTCGGACGTAAAACAGACAGTCGTTGACATAAAGAAAACAGCCGCTGCGGTTTGGCGGGTAAAATACGCGTTTTCGAGCGTGAGGTCGTCTGAAAATGTATTTGTGGTTTAAGCTCTTACATGTGTTTTTTGTGATTTCGTGGTTCGCCGGGCTGTTTTACCTGCCGCGTATTTTTGTGAATCTGGCGCAGGTTGAGGTGTCGGAGCAGCCGGTGGAATATGAGCGGCTCTCGGCGATGGCGCGGCGGCTGTATAAGTTTATGTCGCCGTTGGGGTTCGGGACGCTGGTGTGCGGCATGGTGATTCCGTTTGTGACGGGCTGGTGGGGGCAGGGCTGGCTGCATGTGAAGCTGTTGATGGGCCTGCTGCTTTTGGCTTATCAATTTTATTGCGGCGCGCTGCTTCGCGGCTTTGAGGAAAACCGCAATACGCATTCGCACAAGTGGTACAGGGTGTTTAACGAAGTGCCTGTATTGATGATGGTCGTGGCTTTGTATATGGTGGTGTTCAAGCCGTTTTAAGGTGTGTGCAAAACCTGTTTTCAGACGACCTTCTTTTATATTGGAATCAAACAGATGACTATTGAAATCGAACGCCGCTTCCTGTTGAAAAACGATGACTGGAAGCGCGAAGCCTCTGCGCCGCAAGTGTTGCGGCAGGGCTATTTGAGCGTGGAAAAAGAGCGCACCATCCGCGTGCGCATTATTGACGACAAGGCTTGGCTGACTTTGAAAGGCTATATTTCGGATGTCAGCCGCAGTGAGTTTGAATACGAAATTCCTTTGGCGCACGCGCGGCAGATGATGGAGACGATGTGTCCGTTTAAGATGGAAAAACACCGCTATCGGGTGGAATTTAAGGGCTTTGTGTTTGAAATCGACGAGTATTTCGGCGACAACGCGCCTTTGGTGGTGGCGGAGGTCGAGCTGCCTGCGGAAGATACACCGTTTGAAAAACCGGACTGGCTGGGCGCGGAGATTACGTCGGAAGGAAAATTTACCAATGCGTATTTGAGCAAGCATCCTTATTCGACTTGGTAGGCGGGTTGGGGAATAACGGTACGCCGCCGATACAGGTAGCAGATTGTAGCGTGGGCTTTGCCCGCGGAAAACGGCTTGAACGATTGTCTGGTTCGGGATTTGATCGGCAGATTCGCGGGCGAAGCCCACGCTACGGCTGGCTTAATTTAATTCGCTATATCGGCTGTTTGAGAATCACAAAGGTCGTCTGAAAACTGTTTTTCAGACGACCTTTTTGATTTTATTGATTCATCGCATCGCTGGCGGACGGTTTGACGGCAGACCGCCTGTTTTTGCTTATCGGATGCGGGTGTAATGGACGAATGCGTAGCCTGTGCCGTTGGCGGAGGTGTGGGTTTCACGGGCGGTTTCGCGCCATTCTGACGGCGAAAATTCGGGGAAAAACGCATCGCCTTGGACGTCTAATGCCACTTCGGTAATCCGCAAATCGCTGGCAAGCGGCAGGGCTTGGGCATAGATTTGTGCGCCGCCCATGATGATGACTTCTTCCGCAGCGGCACATAATGCCAAAGCTTCTTCAAGGCTGCCGACGGTTTCCGCGCCTTCTGCCGGATAATCTGCCTGACGGCTGATGACGATATTGCGGCGGCCGGGCAGCGGCTTGCGGGGTAGGGATTCCCAAGTTTTCCGCCCCATCACGACGGGTTTGTCGAGGGTATAGGATTTGAAAAATGCGAAGTCCTCGGGCAAGTGCCAAGGCATGGTGTTGTTGATGCCTATGCAGCGGTCAGGCGCGCAGGCGGCAATCAGGGTGATTTTCGGCATGGGTGGTCTTTTGGTTGAGAAGTAGCTGTATTGTAAACGATATGTAAACGCAGGTGTTCAAAAGGCGGCATAAAAACCATATGGCAATGAATGATAACTATTATTTTAGAATATAGTGTTTAGTTTCAAAATAATGCTCAAAACTATTAATATGTAGACAAAAATTTACATACCGTTTATCATTAAAATAGACCGCTTAGATGGTCCTTTATTTATTTGAGATTTTGCATTGTTTGATGCACAAGGGAGCAGTTTATGGCAGGCTCTTATGCCTTATATCGTTGCGCGGTATTGTCTACGTCGAGTGGCTCTTTGTCGGGCATACTCGATCGGGACAGCCCGATTCAGATTCTGCATCTGAATGTATTTATGGAACAACAAGAGTTCGCTGACGGACTGGAAATCAGTAATGAAGAATATTGCAATTGGCGCCGCGAGCATTTGGACAGCGATGTTTCTACAACACCGCCGTCGTCTGAAGATTTATTGAGGACTTTTCAATATTTGGTCGGTCAGGGTTATCACGAAGCCATCGTGACGACGTTGAGCCACAAATTAAGTGATTCTGCCGATATGGTGCGTCAAGTTGCCGAGCAGGTTCCGCAGTTGAAAGTCCATGTCGTCGATACAGGGACATGCTGTATGCCCGAAGGCTTTTTTGCTTTGGAAGCAGACCGCCTGTTGCGCGAAGGAAAAACGCCGACGGAAATCGTTGCTTACTTGGAAGGTTTAAAAAAACGTTGCAACATCATTTTCGGACTGTCCACAATCAAATCTCTTGTCGGCAGCGGCACGATGGCAAGATTGGGCGCTTCGTTGTGCGACTGGTTGGGGCTGCGCGCCGTATTGCGCTTTTCGCAAGATCAGTTGTGCCGGGTCGAATCCACTTCCGATGACGAAAAAATGTTTGATGCCATCATCGACCAAGTGTTGAAACTGATGCAAGGCAAAAACAGGGAACAATTTATCCTCGGCGGTCTTTATACGGGCGAACGCGACCGGTATCGGATATTTGCAGAACGCTTCTTCAAGCGGACCGGTATCTGTTTGGATGACGGCGTTCCCGTATCGCCGGTAGTGGCGGTGCACGTCGGCATCTGCGGCGTAGGCGTCGGCATGGTCGAAAAACTCGAAGCGGCGGCATAAGGAACGACACGGAATCTGCCTGCATTCCTGATGCTTATTAAGCGGCAATTCAACATTGTGTAAATTAAAAAAGGTCGTCTGAAACTCCGATTCAGGTTTCAGACGACCTTTTTTTGTCTGAGCTAACGACTTATTGCTGCTTCGCCGCCCATTCCGCAGGCGTGGCGGCAACGGAAATCGACAGCGCGTGCAATTCGTTGCTGGCCAGTTGCGCCTTCAGACCGTCTTTGATCAGGCGGTGGCGGGCGAGGCGGGCTTTGCCTTCAAACTCGGAAGAGACGATGACGGCGAAGAAGTGATGTCCGTCGCCTTCGACTTCGACGTGTTCGCAAGCGGCGACGCCTTCAATCAGCGATTTGACTTGTTCTGGGGTAAGCATTTGTATTCCTTGTTTCAAAAACATTGCGGCATTATACAGAATAATGCCGCTTAACATCGCCAACTTACTGAGGATAGTATTTTAAAAGTTATTCATTAATATTGAATCAACATAAGGTTTACAGAGGTCGTCTGAAACGTTTTCAGACGACCTCTTTTCTTATTTTTGGATGTCGGATACTTAAAAATATCATTTTTTTAGTACGGGTGAATTCAGGCAAAAGGGTTTTGGCATATAAATTGCTTTCAGATAAAAGATAAAGTTTCGCTTTGATTGCAAAATAAAGTTAAGAAAATAGAAGTCATCAAAGATAAGCGGATAGATAAATAGCCAAAAGGTCGATAAATCAGTTTTTGGAGATTGTTATCTGAGGTATAGATAAATCCTGAAATTTGTTTGAAAGTGACAATATACGTCATATCCGTTGAATAAATTTTGCAATCGAAATATCAGTATCAAATACGATATTTTCATTTTTGGTTATTGGATTGGATGTTTGGAAAGCTGGTTATTACATCAATTCAATAATATATTAAATTTATTTGTTTAACATTTTAAATCAGAGAGTCAGCATGAATAAAATCTATCGTGTCGTATGGAACGAAACCACACAGACGTGGAACGCGGTGGCGGAATTCGCCAAAGCGCATGGGAAAACGGCTTCATCAGGCATAGGCGGCATCGTTGCCTCCGTAGGCGTGCGCTTCGCGTTTACCGCCATCATGTCCGGCCTGCTGCTTGCCAGCGGTCAAGTCATGGCTGCAGCAAATAACGGTAAAACCCTTGCCAATGGCAAAGCCGTCACTGCGGCTGCCGAAGGTACCGACTACAACACCTGCTATTTCGATACCACCAGCTACAACGTGGTCTGCGGCGATGATACGACGACTGCGTTAGATTTCATTCCTCAAGACGGCGGACAACCTCCAAAACAAGGTAAATCTGTCTCCATCGGACAAGGAACCCAAACCAGCGGAGAAAGTAACGTTGCCATTGGTCCGAATTCAGCCACTGCCGAAACCGGCTCTATTGCCATTGGTTCTTCCGCCAATGCTGCCAAAAATCAGACTATTGCCATCGGTCAAGGTGCGGCAACGAAAGGTCAGGCTGACATTGCTATCGGTAAAGGTGCGGGTCCCGGCTCTAGTTCTGCAAACGGACGAAACATCGCTATCGGTGAAAATGCGTTACAAAGCAGCACGAACAGCGATAACGTGATCGCCATCGGTACCAACGCAGGCAGTGGCAGTGACAGTACCCAGTCCATTTACATCGGTAATGGCGCAAACGGTATGGAAACTAAAAACGTCGCTATCGGTAACTTGGCGAAAACCAAAAGCGGCAGTGTCGGTATCGGTGACTCTTCAAATGCACAAGGCAGATCATCTGTTGCCATCGGTACCAGCGCCACTGTTACTGAAGCAGCAGGTAACGGTATTTCCATCGGTTTCAATTCCAATACTTCGGGTATGAGCGCCGTAGCCATCGGTGGTGCGAGTACCGTTGGCAAGGGTGCGAATGCATCAGGTGCAGCCAGCCTTGCGATTATGAGTACTGCCATTGCTACCGGACAACGGGCTATTGCCGTGGGTGAATCGGCTTTAGGTTCGGGCTCTTACGGCATTGCCATCGGTGGTAAAGCGAATGCGTTAGGTGCTTCCTCCATCGCGATTGGCGGCAGTCAGGCGGCGGATAAAGGACCGACTGCAACCGGCAATTTCTCAACTGCTATCGGTTATGGTGCAAAAGCAGGCAATTCGGATGCTGTCGCCATCGGTTCGACCGCCAATGCCGCCCTGAAAGATACCACTGCCGTCGGTAAAAACAGCACGGCAAACGGTCTGCGCGCCACAGCCTTCGGTGTAGACAGCAATGCAGGTGCTGAAAACGCCTTGGCTGCTGGTCCGCAAACCACCGCTTCTGCCAAAGGCGCGATTGCCGTCGGTTTTGCCACTCAGGCAACCGGTTTGAGCAGCATCGCAGTCGGTAAAGAAGCCATTGCCACTACAGAGACTTCTACTTCACTTGGTCAAAACAGCCAAGCCACCGCCAACAACGCCGTTGCCATCGGTAACAAAGCCGTAGCGGCAGGTACGGGCAATATCGTAGTGGGTACGAACGCAGGTGTGTACGACGCCGCCGTTTCCGCAGGGCGCACAGTCGGCGCGGACACCGTCTATATCGGCGCGGACAGCGGTCGCAATGCCTATACCAATGAACGTCAAATCTCCATCGGTAAAGGTACGGGCAACAACGCTACTGGCGTGGACAATATTGCCCTCGGCTTGCGTTCCGGCGCATTTGTGTCTGGTGCGAACAACGTCGCCATCGGTAGGGAAGCAGGCATGGGTACGGATGCCCAAAAACTGAGCGTCACTTCCACTGTCGCCATCGGTGAAGCTGCAAAAGGCAGCTTCAGCAACACCGTCGCCATCGGTAAAACCGCATTGGCAGAAAAAGAATCCGCAGTTGCCGTCGGTATGGTTTCCAAAGCAAGCGGCGACAATTCGGTAGCCATTGGTAAGACTGCCAATGCCAGCGCACACGAAACCGTCGCCATCGGTCACGAGACTGTTGCCGGAGCCGTTTCTTCTGTCGCGGTGGGTCAGCGTGCCAACGCATCGGGCAGTGAGGCGGTCGCATTGGGTATCGATTCCAATGCCTCCGGTCGTTTTGCCGTGGCCATCGGTAACATGGCGAAGGTAACCAACAGCAAGCTCAACGGCATTGCCATCGGCAGCAATGCTGTCGCTTCAGAAGACTATGCAATGGCGATGGGTCTCGACACCCAAGCAACGGGTAACAGCTCGATTGCCTTTGGTAATACGACTAAAGCACTTGCAGCAGAAGCTATTGCTATCGGTCATTCCGCCAATGCTGCGGAAGGCAATACTGTCGCCTTGGGTGTATCTGCGACTTCGGCAAAAGCAGGTGCGGTTACTTTGGGTGCATACACCAAAGCTGATGCTGTCAAAGCACTTGCCTTAGGTTACGAATCCCATGCCGTCAATGAAAACGATGTTGCTTTGGGTGGCGGCAGTTTGACTGAAGCGCATCACAGTGGCGATTACACACTGAACGGTAACTACACAGCCGCCGGTACATGGTCTTACGGTACGGTTTCCGTCGGTAAAGTCGATGCAACTACCCCTGCCAACAACTTCACCCGTCAAATTCAAAACGTTTCCGCAGGTGTCATCAGCGCAACCAGCACCGACGCCATCAACGGCAGCCAGCTTTACGCGACCAATTCTTACCTGCTCAACTTGGGTAACAACGTCAAAAACGCCTTGGGCGGCGAAACTGCAATCGACAATGCAGGCAATCTGACCCTGAACAATTTAGGCGGTACAGGCAAAGCCAATGTTCACGACGCTTTGGAAGCGATGAACAACAAAATCGACCAATTAGGCGGCGGCAGCTCCAGCCATTTTTACAGCGTTCAGACGACCTCCAATGCCCGAGGCAATTACAACAATGACGGTGCAACCGGATTGGATGCTCTGGCAGCAGGTGCGGACGCGCAGGCAGCGGGCGATTTTGCCGTAGCCGTCGGTACAGGTGCGCAGGCGGTAATTTCCAACTCTATCGCCATCGGTAAAAACGCCTCCGTCAACGAAGATACCGCCTCCGTTGCCGCCGTCAACGGCGCGACCAAAGGTGAAGGCTCCGTCGCCATCGGTGCGAACACCAAAGCCAGCGGCACCAACGCTACCGCCGTCGGTCAAGCGTCCAACGCCTACGGTCAAAACTCCTTCGCAGGCGGTCAGTCTTCCAAAGCATTGGGCAAATCCAGCGTAGCGGTCGGTGACGGCGCAATCGCCAACCAAGATTCCTCCACCGCAATCGGCGCATACAGCCAGTCCACGGCGGCAGGTGCGACCGCGTTGGGCTTCAATACCCGCGCAACCGCTTCCGGTACTGTCGCGGCAGGTCGCAACAGCAAAGCCACTTCCAACAATGCTTTGGCATTGGGTAACGAAGCAGACGCGCAAAAAGACGACACCATCGCCATCGGCTACAACGCCCAAGCCACGCAAAACCGTGCCGTAGCCTTCGGTAAAAATGCCAAAGCCACCGCAGGCGACACCTTTGCCTTGGGCGATGCGGCAAAAGCCTCTGTCGGCAATGCCATCGCTTTCGGTAAAAACGCCAATGCCGCTCATGCAGGTTCTATCGCATTGGGTGCCAATTCCGCGACTGAAGCAGCCGTCCAGACGACCTCTGCCACCGTTGGTGGTCTGACTTTCGGCAACTTTGCAGGCAACGCCCCTGAGTCCACACTCAGCATCGGCACGGCAGGCAAAGAGCGTACGATTACCAACGTCGCCGCAGGCCGCATCAGCAACAACAGCACTGACGCAGTAAACGGCAGCCAGCTTTATGCGACTCAAAACGTCATGAACAACATCGGTACGAGCGCAGTCGGCGTATTGGGTGGAAACGCAGCCATTGCGAATGACGGCACTATTAAGATGACTGACATCGGCGGTACGGGTGAGCGCACTATCCATGATGCCATTGCTTCTATCCACAACTCTTCTTACAAATCGTTCAAGCTGAATACGGCTAAAACCAACAATACCAATGGTGTTGCTGAAAACTATTCTTTGGAAGAAATTACCAATGGTGCGACCATTACGTTGGAAGCAGGTCAAAATATCCGTTTGAGCCAAAATAAAGGCGCAGTCAGCATCAATACAGTTGATGCTCCGACTTTTGCCGGCAAGATTACGGCAAATGGCGGCTTGGATATGGCAAACAACAAGATTATCAATGTTGCCAAAGGTACAGAAGCGTCTGATGCAGTGAATTTTGAGCAGTTATCGGATGCAATTAAAAACGTCCATGTAACTACATTGACTACGGTTAGTAATTCAACACCGTTCTCTTATGTTGGTTCCAACGGCAAAATGTTGAGACGCGAAGTAACCGTTGATCCGCTTACGCAAACACGCACCGTTAAGTTTGTCGATGTAGAGGATAACTCTGTCTATACAGGCAATGACGTAACCATTGCCGCATTGAATCCGACCGACCCTCAAACCTCGACTCCGACGACTATCGGTAACGTTAAAGATGGTCAGAAGCAAAACGATGCGGTAAACGTATCGCAGCTGGACAAAGTTGCCAAAGCACTTGGCACACAGGTTAATCCTGCTGACGGCACTATTACTGCACCGAATTACACAGTTATTTCTGGCAATCCGGATAGTAGCAGCGTAGCGACTTACCATACTGTCGGAGAAGCATTAAGTGCGTTAAGCGATGCAGCACGCACACCGTTGACGTTTGCCGCAGATACCGGTACGCCCTCAACTCGACGTTTGGGCAGCACTGTCACCGTTAAAGGCGGCGAAGCCGATGCAACCAAACTGTCCGACAGTAACAACATTGGTGTGGTTTCAGACGACACTACCGGCACACTCAACGTCAAACTGGCGAAAGAGCTGAAAGGTCTGACCTCGTCTGAATTCATCGACGCAGCAGGCGGCAAAACCACCGTTTCTGCAGACGGCGTGACCGTCGGCACGGCGGCAAACCCCGTCAAACTGACGACCGAAGGTCTGTCTAACGGCGGTAAGAAAGCAACCGACATCGCTGCCGGTGTGAACAATACCGACGCCGTCAACGTCAGCCAGCTCACTCCGTTGGCAACCGCATTGGGCGCAACCGTCAATCCGACTACCGGCGCGGTTGAAGTACCGAATCTGGTGGTAACCAAAACCGACGGCACGCAGGCCGCACCTGTCAACACCGTACAAGGCGCGTTGGACAACATCGGTACCGAGCTGCAAAAAGGCCTGACTTTCGGCGGCGACAACGCAGACAAGAATTTCGAGCGCAAACTCGGCAACCAAGTTTTCGTCAAAGGCGGTGCGGATGCGGCGAAACTGTCCGACAACAACATCGGCGTGGTTTCAGACGACCTTAACGGCACGCTCAACGTCAAACTTGCCAAAGATTTGCAAGGTTTGAACAGCGCACAATTTGAAACCGACGGCAACGTGACCACCATCAACGGCGGCAATGTTTCCTTGGCTGACAAAGACGGCAATATTGCCGAAACCACAGCAAACGGCATCACCCTGACCCCGGTGCCAAGCAGCGGCAAAGAAGCCGTCAGCCTGACCAAAGACGGTCTGAACAACGGCGGCAACAAGATTACTAAGGTTGCCGAAGGCACGCTTGCGGCTGACAGCACCGACGCTGTTAACGGAGCGCAACTGTACAAAGTTGATCAGAAAGCCAACACCAATGCCGAAAATATTGCTAAAGGTATCAATATCGGCGGTACAAGCGGCAGCAACAAATACGCATTGGGCGACACTGTCAACATCAAAGGCGACAGCAACATTACCAGCGAAACCGTTGAAGGCGGCGTACAACTGAAACTTGCCGACACCGTCAAAATCGGACAAGACAGTGGCAAACCTGTCAGCATCGACGGCGTAAACGGCACAGTCAGCGGTCTGAGCAACACCACCTTGGGCGGTGCGGACTTCGCTACCAAAGGTCAAGCTGCAACTGAAGAGCAGTTGAACGCTACCCAAGCCAATCTGGCGAAAATCTTCGGCGGTAACGCAGCCAACAACAACGGCAACGTCAACTTCACCGACATTGGCGGTACAGGCAAAGACAACGTCCACGACGCCATTGCCGCAGTGAAAGAAACTGCCGACAAAGGCTGGAACCTGAACGCCAACGACGAAACCTCGTCTGAAAAAATCGGCGCAGGCGACACCGTAACCTTCAAAGAAGGTAAAAACGTCAAAGTCAGCCGCAACGGTAAGAACATCACCGTAGCGACTTCAGACGACGTATCCTTCAACAAAGTAACTGTCGGCGACAGCGTTCTGACCGACAACGGGTTGACTGTGGGCAACGGCAAAGCAGGTAATCCTGTCAGCCTGACCAAAGACGGTTTGGACAACGGCGGCAATAAAATCTCCAACGTCGCCGCAGGCGAGGCAGATACCGACGCCGTCAACGTTGCTCAGTTGAAAGCCAATTCAGGTCGTGTGGAAAGCGGCGACGACAACATCGTCGTTGAAACCGACAAAACAGGCGGTTCTAACGTTTACAAAGTTTCTACCGCTAAAGACCTGAAGGCTGACAGCCTGACCGCGGGCGAGACCGTTGTGAACAACAGCGGCGTAACTGTCGGCGACAAAGTGGCGCTGGGCAAAGACGGTC
>NZ_KV838148.1:38687-39067 GCF_001838645.1 Neisseria sp. HMSC70E02
CGCTGGGCAAAGACGGTCTGAAAGCAGGCGATGTGAACATCACTGCCGACGGCATCGACGCCGGCAATAAAGCCATCAGCAACGTAGCCAAAGGCGTAAAAGCCACCGACGCCGTCAACGTCGCCCAACTGAACGAACAACTCGCCGCCACCGAAAAAACCACCACCGTCGTCGCCGGTAAGAACGTGACCGTCAGCGAAAAAGTGGACGGCAACAACACCGAGTACACCGTCAACGCCGACAAGACCACCCTCAGCCAAGCGGCGGGCGGTGCGGTTAAAGTCAGCGAAGGTGCGAAAGACGCCGACGGCGTTACCGATTACGCCCTCGACCTGACCGACGAAGCCAAAGCCGACATCGCCAAAGGCGTAGCGGCGAAA
>NZ_KV838149.1:0-499 GCF_001838645.1 Neisseria sp. HMSC70E02
AACCAGCCGCCTTCGGGCGGCTGTGTGTTGAAACACGACACCGTGCCTACCGCTTTGCCTGCTTCATCCCAGCCGCCTTCGGGCGGCTGTGTGTTGAAACCTCCTTCATGACTGCCCGCTGCACCCCGAATATCGATACCCAGCCGCCTTCGGGCGGCTGTGTGTTGAAACGATATTTCCAAAGCACTGAAAACCCACACGATAGCCCAGCCGCCTTCGGGCGGCTGTGTGTTGAAACAGGCAATGAAAGAACTATCTTTTCCCCATTCAAACCAGCCGCCTTCGGGCGGCTGTGTGTTGAAACTGCTCACCATATAACTCCTTAAGGCCTCAGCCAGCCGCCTTCGGGCGGCTGTGTGTTGAAACTTGCTTTGCCTCGCTGATTGCCTGCGCTCTCGTGTCCAGCCGCCTTCGGGCGGCTGTGTGTTGAAACTTTGATGTTGCTGTATTACTCAACCTACCCAGCCCCAGCCGCCTTCGGGCGGCTGTGTGTTGAAAC
>NZ_KV838149.1:599-831 GCF_001838645.1 Neisseria sp. HMSC70E02
AGCCGCCTTCGGGCGGCTGTGTGTTGAAACCTCCGCCCGCCAGCGTGTAGGCAGCGCGCACTTTGCCAGCCGCCTTCGGGCGGCTGTGTGTTGAAACGAAAATACCCAGTTCGCGGATTTGACTTGCGCCCCCAGCCGCCTTCGGGCGGCTGTGTGTTGAAACTGTTTGGACGCTGCGTAGATGCTAAAACCTGCGAGATCCAGCCGCCTTCGGGCGGCTGTGTGTTGAAAC
>NZ_KV838149.1:931-1230 GCF_001838645.1 Neisseria sp. HMSC70E02
CCAGCCGCCTTCGGGCGGCTGTGTGTTGAAACACCCGATGGCTTGCCGACGTTAAAAGCGAGGATGCCCAGCCGCCTTCGGGCGGCTGTGTGTTGAAACAGCTCGTTTACCGCGCCGACCACGCTGCCGCGCTCCCAGCCGCCTTCGGGCGGCTGTGTGTTGAAACACTGAATGACGGCTTGACGGCTGACGATTGTGTCCCAGCCGCCTTCGGGCGGCTGTGTGTTGAAACCTCTGGAAACGTACAGCAACAGCGGCTTCTTCGACCAGCCGCCTTCAGGCGGCTGTGTGTTGAAACC
>NZ_KV838149.1:1330-12900 GCF_001838645.1 Neisseria sp. HMSC70E02
CAGCCGCCTTCAGGCGGCTGTGTGTTGAAACCGTCCCATCGGGCATGGCTTTAATATCAAAACCACCAGCCGCCTTTAGGCGGCTGTGTGTTGAAACGTAGTTATTGCGCTCCTGCTCGAACAAGTATTCCCCAGCCGCCTTTAGGCGGCTGTGTGTTGAAACCTCATAGAGTTCTTTAACGATTTTAAGACGGGTACCAGCCGCCTTCAGGCAGCTATATATCAGTACAACTCAGAGATTTCTTACAACAAAGGTCGTCTGAAAACCTTATCAATCGGTTTTCAGACGACCTTTTTCAGCCATCAACATAAGCCCGATACTTTGGAATAGGCTATGGGCATCAGACAGATAGGTTAGCCGATTCGGGCATCAGAATTTCACACCTTTATGCAAGGCTACGATGCCTGCGCTCATATTATGGTAATCAACGCTGTCGAAACCGGCATCCAGCATCATTTGTTTCAATGTTTCCTGGTCAGGGTGCATGCGGATGGATTCTGCCAGATATTGATAGCTGTCTGCGTCTTTGGCAATAAGTTTGCCCATGACCGGCAGCAGTTTGAAGGAATACAAATCGTATGCGCCTTCCAGTGGCTTGTAGACTTTGGAAAATTCCAACACCAAGAGCGTTCCACCCGGTTTGAGCACGCGGTACATTTCTTTGAGTGCAGCATCTTTGTGGGTCATGTTGCGCAAACCGAAAGCAACGGAAACCAGATTGAAATAGTTGTCGGGAAACGGCAATTTTTCAGCATCGGCAAGCGATACTGGCAGAATCAAACCTTCATTCAACAGTCTGTCTCTGCCCACTGTCAGCATGGATGAGTTGATGTCGGTCAGCCACACTTCGCCCTCTTTGCCCACACGCTTGGCCCAGCCGCGCGACAGGTCGCCGGTACCGCCGGCGATATCCAGCACTTTATCGCCCTTTTTCAGACGGGCGGTATTGATGGTGAAATGTTTCCAAACGCGGTGCAGGCCGGCAGACATGACATCGTTCATGATGTCGTAGTTTTTGGCTACGGAATGGAACACTTCGGCCACTTTACCTGCCTTTTCTTCTTCGTTTACGGTGGTGAAACCGAAATGGGTTTTGTGGTCGCTCATAGAGGTGCTTTCCTAAAATAATCTGAAATCAATATGGTTCAAACGGTATTTCGATTTTCAGACGACCTTGCTCTAGGGGTCGTCTGAAAGTTTAATCATTGAGAGGCAAACCTGTCTTTCAATTTGTCCATGGCTACGCCGAATGCTGAAATTTCATCTCAGAAGGTGATGGCATTTTTATCGTCATTCACGATATGCTTTTTGCGGGCCTGCTTGACATAGTCTATCAAATGGATGGCTAAATAATCTTTTTTATTCAGGTAACAACGCAACTCGCCCGTGCAGTGGCATTGTACCCTCAAGACCGTATCTTTCCAGCCGATTCTGTTTGACATCCGACAGGCTGATATATTTTTTCAATCGAGGAACAAAGCCTGCTTTGCCGACATCCTGCTGTCCGTCACAATGCCGCTTCAAAAAGAACAAACACGTTCAGTAATCAATGATGCCCGCCACAACCGCCGCTGCCGCAGGAATGCTTTTTACCGGCAACAAGGTCTGCGGCACTCGGTATTCTGGAGGCTCCGGCTTCTTTTAACCTGCGGAGATAATCCTGCCAAAGCGCATCATAATCGTAAGCCAATTTATAAAGATAAGCCCAGTCATACAAACCGCTATTATGACCGTCTGAAAAAGTAATTTTGAGCGCATACTGACCGACAGGGTCTAAATCAGAAATCGTAACTTCCGCTTTACCTGTCTGCAAGACATCTTGTCCCGCACCATGTCCGCGCACTTCGGCGCTGGGAGAATAAACGCGGAGAAATTCGGCAGGAAGGGTTTTACGTTCACCGCGATAAACCAAAACCAAAGCCGATCGGTCATGTTGCAAACGGATTTCTTCAGGAATGTTGTTATCAACTTGGTTCATGTCATACCCCCATTTTCTTTCGCAGCACCGCTACCCAGATTGAAAAAACGCCGCCCAAAAACGCAAACAGCAAGATTAAAATGAGCGCAAAACGGGTCAGCTCAATCCGCATCGACATATCCAAGCCCAAATCAAACACTGCCAAAATCACATATATCAGGAAAGAAAGCATCATCAGTCCGATACAGATAAAGGCATAACGCGTATTGGCGGCAATTTTCGGATGGCGGATCATTGTTTGAGAAACAAGAAATAAAATTTCCGCTATTCTAACAGTTTTACGGTTCACCCAAACAATAAAGTATCTTGCCCCACCCTGCTTTGTCTTGTTGCATATAAAGAAGGTCGTCTGAAAACCTGTTTGGGTTTCAGACGACCTTGATTGCCTATTGCCAGATATAAAGTAAGACCGCCTTATCGTTTTCTTCTTTCGGCGTTAACCGAACATCATCGCCTTTGTCTCCGGTAACCCGTACCACCATACCGCCGATCTGACGCTCCATGACTTCGAGTTTCGCTTTGCCGCGTTGGCGGTAAACATACTCTTCGCATTCCCGCTGACACCAAAAATCCTTCCAATGAATGAAATATTTCTTACCCGATTCAACTGCCAATTTTTCGCCGCCTTTAACGATAAAGTAAGGATAATCAGGCTTTTTCGTTCGGAAAGTCCATTCGGCTTTTTCAGATTTGCCATTGCGCTCATACTCGAATACGGCACGATACGCGGTATCGTATTCCAAAGGCAATAAAGGAAATAAGGCAAATTGACGATCAGAAAACGTTTGATTCGGATCATTGCTTGCCGTCAACACCTTGACCTTCTCTATCTCGGATTTGCCCTGATAAAGCTTGAACGACCGCATTTTGATTTTTCCGGCAGATTCCGAAAAAGCGATACTGACCGGATTGCCGGTAAATTCGTGTCCCGGCATGGGATCGGGGTGTTCGCCGTGAAAATCCGGCATGGCAAAATCACCTTGCGGATAAACGACATATAAGAACTCGCGTTGCGCCTTGACTTCGTCCGCATAAACAATGGCATTGTTGTTGCAGGCATTTTGATAGTAACGCCGTCCCGGTTCAGGATAAACCCTGCCTAAACCGCAATAAAAATTAAACTGATGATTTCCCTGATTGATGGCGACCGATATGCGCCCATCACGATGCTCAAATGCCGCACCGGCTTCATCAATGCCTTGTTCCAACAGAGAGAAGCGGTGATAAATAGCGGTCATCAAACCGTCAATCTGCTGCTGAACCGGCAAATTGGTATCCATATCTTCAGGATACGGATAAAAACCGGTGGTGATATTTTCATGTACGCCATCATAAAGATAACCTACCTTGCGGGCGCGTTCATTCGGGCGGTAACCGGTAAAAAACGGATTGCTGCGATGACGTTCGTCATGACCGTCTTCAGGGTTCTGCAACAAATAACGCGCATGATTGCGGGCGGACTTTTCTAAAACCGACGAATGCGCCAAAGTCGGCAGCCCCGCGCCTGCACGCAAAAAATTCAGGTAAGCCAATCCGCCGAATGAAGACACGGAAGACCTGTCATGCGGCGACTCAGCATGAATCAGCTCGGTATGAGAAATTCTATGGTTTTGCTGATAATAAAAAAAACTGAAAGCCGCAGCCAACAGCGCAAGCCAG
Organism: Neisseria sp. HMSC70E02; assembly: GCF_001838645.1. NCBI lineage: Bacteria > Pseudomonadati > Pseudomonadota > Betaproteobacteria > Neisseriales > Neisseriaceae > Neisseria > Neisseria sp. HMSC70E02. Next base: position 4,969 of record NZ_KV838149.1, read on the forward strand.
AAAATGAGATTTTTCATATTGTTATAAATAGATAGTGGATTAAATTTAAATCAGGACAAGGCGCCGAAGCCGCAGAACAGTACAGATAGTACGGCACCGATTCACTTGGTGCTTCAGCACCTTAGAGAATCGTTTTCTTTGAGCTAAGGCGAGGTAACGCCGTACTGGTTTAAAGTTAATCCACTATAAGTAAGAAGACGGCTAAAGATATGCCCATTTCATTGCCAATCCCGAATCATACAGGATAAAGGTCGTCTGAAAAACCAAAACCCCGACTACAAACCATGTAATCGGGGTCGGTACTAAAAAAAGACTTAGTATTGGTATTGATTCTGCTCAGGATATTGGTTCTGCGCCGGGTAGGGATATTGATTCTGTCCGGACATTTGAGGCTGTACTTGTTGGCGATTGTCGATTCTGCTGCCGGTACGTTCCAATGCCTGACCTGCCTTACCGATACCGTGCCCAATACCGCTGACAGAACGCCCGATAATGCGTGAACCGTCTTCCCGAACGCCGTTCCAAGTATTGTGACAGCCTGCCAAAGTCAATAAAACCAGTGCAACAGATAATGCTTTCATGATGTGCTCCTATCGTTAGTATAGCCAATCCGCAGCTTTAAAAACTGCGGGTATGTTCCCATTGACAGTAATCAATCTCAGAGAGTTTATCGATTTTCCTGATTTTACGAGCGCATAACAAAAACACTTGGTAAGAGTCATAAATATTTTCAGACGACCTTTTGTACATCTGTCCTTAAGATGTCTGAATATGCTCTTGAAGAATCAAACCTCCAAGTTTTTACGCCACAACACCAACAGTTTGCCGATATGCTGAACCAGTTGCGCATCGACGGCTTCGCACAGCGCATTGCAAATTTCAACGCGCTCGGCTCGGTCGTCGCCAAATACACGGACTTTGATTAACTCATGCGCCGTCAGGGCGGCATCGGTTTCTTTGATAACGGACTCGGTCAAACCTTGCTGTCCCACCATTACAACAGGATGAAGGTGATGGGCGCGGGCTTTCAATTCCAAAATTTCTTTGGTACTTAATTTATTGTCAGTCATGTTCTAGTGCTTGAAAAGAAAGAATAATGCGGCATTGTACGCGATTTGGCGCAATCTCGGGGGAAAATAACGTACAATACGGCGTTTCTCTAAATCATTAAATAAATTATGGCAGTACGTTCAAAATCATCAAAAGCCTGGCTTCACGAACACGTCAACGATCATTACGTCCACATGGCGCAAAAAGACGGCTATCGCGCCCGCGCTGCATATAAACTGCTGGAAATCAACGAAAAAGACAAATTAATCAAACCCGGCACGGTTTTGGCGGATTTAGGCAGCGCGCCCGGAAGCTGGTCACAAGTAGCAGCAAAACTGGTCGGCAATTCAGGGCGCGTGTTCGCATTGGATATCCTGCCTATGGATGAAATAGAAGGCGTTTCCTTTATTCAGGGCGACTTCAGGGAGGACGAAGTATTGGCGCAATTTGAAACCCTGCTGGACGCCCGCCCGCTAGACCTTGTAATTTGCGATATGGCACCCAATATGTCGGGTAATGCCGTAACCGACCAAGCCCGCAGCTTTTACTTGTGCGAACTGGCTTTGGACTTTGCCGTCAATCATTTGAAAACGGGCGGCAGCTTTTTGGTGAAGGTATTTCAGGGAGCGGGCTATCAGGAATATATGGCAGCCATGCGCGAAATCTTCGGAACGGTGCAGACGCGCAAGCCCGAAGCATCACGCAATCGTTCCAGTGAGATTTATTTATTAGGAAAAAATAAACGCTGACAATACAGGCAGCGTGTTTTAAAATCTTCCTTTCGTTTATCTTAATATCATGGAGTCTGGCTAAGTGGGGAATACCTTTAAGTCCATCCTGTTATGGGTCGCTTTGTGCGTCGGTTTGATGGCTGCGTTCAACGCACTGACCAGCAAGCAGGAAAACAAGCAGCAAATCGAATACTCTCAATTTATCCAACAGGTAAACAACGGTGAAGTGAGCAACGTCAAAATCGAAGGCTCCGCCATCATCGGCTATCTGATCAAAGGCGAACGTACCGATAAATCCACTTTCTTCACCAATGCGCCTTTAGACGATAATTTGGTCAAAACGCTTTTGGACAATAAAGTCCGCGTCAACGTTATCCCTGAAGAAAAACCGAGTATCTTTACCAGCCTGGTTTTCAGCCTGCTGCCGGTATTGCTGCTGATTGGCGCATGGTTCTACTTCATGCGCATGCAGAACGGCGGCGGTGGCAAGGGCAGCGCATTCTCTTTCGGTAAAAGCCGCGCCCGCCTGATGGACAAAGAAACCAATAAAGTTACCTTTGCCGATGTTGCCGGTTGTGATGAAGTAAAAGAAGAAGTACAAGAAATCGTTGATTATCTGAAATCCCCCAACCGCTATCAAAGCTTGGGCGGCCGCGTTCCGCACGGCATTTTGCTGGCAGGCAGCCCGGGTACCGGTAAAACTTTGCTGGCAAAAGCCATCGCAGGCGAAGCCGGTGTGCCGTTCTTCAGCATTTCAGGCTCCGACTTTGTTGAAATGTTCGTCGGCGTCGGTGCAAGCCGCGTGCGCGATATGTTTGAACAAGCGAAGAAAAACGCCCCTTGTATCATTTTCATTGACGAAATCGACGCTGTCGGCCGTCAACGCGGTGCCGGCTTGGGCGGCAGCAACGACGAACGCGAACAAACCTTGAACCAGCTTTTGGTCGAGATGGACGGTTTTGAAAGCAATCATACCGTTATCGTCATCGCCGCAACCAACCGTCCCGACGTACTGGATCCGGCATTGCAACGCCCCGGCCGCTTCGACCGTCAGGTTGTTGTTCCGCTGCCCGATATCCGCGGTCGCGAGCAAATCCTGAAAGTCCATGCGAAAAAAGTACCTTTGGACGAATCCGTGGATTTGACATCATTGGCACGCGGCACACCCGGCTTCTCCGGTGCGGATTTGGCCAACTTGGTCAATGAAGCCGCCCTGTTTGCAGGCCGCCGCAACAAAATCAAAGTTGACCAAAGCGATTTTGAAGATGCCAAAGACAAAATCTATATGGGTCCCGAACGCCGCAGCATGGTAATGCACGAAGACGAAAAACGTGCGACCGCCTACCATGAAGCAGGTCATGCGATTGTTGCCGAAAGCCTGCCGTTTACCGATCCGGTTCACAAAGTGACCATCATGCCGCGCGGACGTGCGCTCGGTTTGACTTGGCAGCTTCCCGAACGCGACCGTATCAGCATGTATAAAGACCAAATGCTGAGCCAATTGTCGATTCTGTTTGGCGGACGCATTGCCGAAGACATCTTCATCGGCCGTATTTCTACCGGCGCATCCAACGATTTCGAACGTGCCACCCAAATGGCGCGCGAGATGGTCACCCGTTACGGCATGAGCGATAAAATGGGCGTAATGGTTTATACGGAAAATGAAGACGAAGTATTCTTGGGACGCAGCATTACCCGTTCCCAAAACATTTCCGAAAAAACCCAACAAGAAATCGACGCAGAAATTCGCCGCATCTTGGATGAGCAGTATCAAGTAGCTTACAAAATCCTTGATGAAAACCGCGATAAGATGGAAATTATGTGCAAAGCCTTGATGGATTGGGAAACCATAGACCGCGATCAAGTGCTGGAAATTATGGCAGGCAAGCAACCCAGCCCGCCTAAAGACTACAGTCACAATCTGCGTCAAGACAATCCGGAACAATCTGAAACCAAAGCGGCAACACAATCTCCAGAAGCAGTCAGTCAGCATGAACCTGCTTCCACAGAAACCGCTCAAGAGCCAACTGATAAAGCCCAAGAGTTATCTGACAAACCGGAAGACCAAGCTTAATCGCACTAAAGAAAACGGCAGCCTAAAAGCTGCCGTTTTCTTGTTTGCCTCACCCTATTTTAGGGCTGATATCAACAATTATAGTGGATTAACTTTAAACCAGTACGGCGTTACCTCTCCTTAGCTCAAAGAGAACGATTCTCTAAGGTGCTGAAGCACCAAGTGAATCGGTTCCGTACTATCTGTACTGTCTACGGCTTCGTCGCCTTGTCCTGATTTATGTTAATTCCACTATAAATCCAACGGAACGCAACCGAAAATCGCAAGCCTGCCATACAACCAAGCCAAAGCCCGTTTTCACCCCCCCAAGCTCCCCACCGTTTTCAGACGACCTCTGCTATGATTACGCCTTCTGTCTGTACTTCCCTCCTTTTATCATGCCCGCCAACGCCTCCATTCCAGCCTTCGATCCCCTAAACATCCCCATAGCAGGTACCAATCTGATTGAAGCTTCTGCCGGTACGGGCAAAACCTACGGCATTGCGGCTTTGTTCACGCGCTTGGTCGTGCTTGAGCAGATGCCTGTCGAAAGCATTTTGACCGTTACTTTTACCAAGGCTGCTACGGCGGAATTGAAAACCCGTTTACGCGCACGTTTGGACGAAGTATTGCAGGCTTTGGAGAGCGTGGAGGATACGGGCAATCTTTCAGACGACCTTGAAGCATACTGCCGAGACAATCATCCGGGCGATGTGTTTCTGACCGGTTTGCTCAAACAGGCATTGGCTCAAGAAAGTCGGTCGCGGCTGATTGTCCGCCTCAAGGCTGCCATCGGGCAATTCGACAACGCCGCGATTTATACCATTCACGGCTTCTGCCAACGCATTTTGCGCGATTATGCGTTTTTGTGTCGTGCGCCTATGGATGTCGAGCTGACCGAAGACAACCGCGACCGCCTGCTGATTCCCGCTCAAGATTTTTGGCGCGACCGCATCGTCAATCATCCCGTTTTGGCGAAGCTGGTATTTCAACGCCACCAAACGCCGCAAACCATGCTGGCGGCAATACAAAAGTTCGTCAGCCGTCCGTATTTGGTTTTCAGACGACCCGAAGCAGACCTAGTCGCCGCGCAGGAAAACTTTCGGAAAACATGGGAAAAAGTGCGTTCCAAACTGGATGCTTTGGAAGAAACATTCTGGCGCATCCGTCCGATATTAAATGGCAACTCATACCAAGAAAAAACATTCAAAACCGTCTTTCTCGAACTCCAATCCGCCTCCCAATCCGATGCCCTTCCTTCTTTTAGCAAAACGACGGCAGAAAAGCTGCCCATGTTTGCCGCAGAAGCCTTAGAGTCCAAAGTCAAAAAAGGCAATACTCCTGATGCTGCCGCCTTTGCCGATTTGCAGATATTGGCGAATCTCGGCGCAGATTCGGCTGCCATTACGCAAGCTGAAGAAGATACGCTTACCCTGCTCCACCTCGACCTGCTCGACCATCTTAATGCCAGTCTGAGCAAACAGAAAAAATCCAAGCGCGAACGCGGTTTCGACGATTTGCTGCTTGATGTTTATGACGCATTGACCAACAACCCGCAGGCCGATTCACTGGCTCAGGCGGTAGCGCAAAACTGGCGCATCGCTTTGATTGACGAATTTCAAGACACCGATCCGCTGCAATACGAGATTTTCCGAAAAATCTTCATCAGCCAAAACAAGCCCTTATTCCTAGTCGGCGACCCCAAGCAAGCCATTTACAGCTTTCGCGGCGCCGACATTTACGCCTATCTGCAAGCCGCAGCCGACGCGCAACACAGCTACACGCTGGCGACCAATTACCGCAGCCATGCCAAGCTGATTAACGGCATAGGCGCATTGTTCCGCTGCAAAAACCGCCCTTTCGTCTTGGACGGCATAGACTATACCGAAGTCGGCGCCGCACGTTCCGAAAGCCGGCTTTCGCCGCCCCAAACTGCCATACAGATACGCTGGCTCAACGGCAAAGACGACGAAGTACTCAACAAAGACATCTTGCGCCGCCGTGCCTCCGAATATTGCGCCGACGAAATCGCCCACACGCTCAACGAAGCTGCCGAGGGTCGTCTGAAATTCAAAGACAGGCCGGTCGTTTCGGGCGACATTGCCGTCTTGGTCAGGACGTTTAACGAAGGCGTGATGGTGGCAAAAGCGCTGAAAACGCGCGGCATACAAAGCGTTTTGCTGTCGCGAGAATCGGTTTTCACCACGCCCGAAGCCCTCGCCCTTGCCGCGCTGTTGGATTATTGGCTCAATCCCGGACAAATCGGCTCTCTGCGCTTTGTCTTATCCGGCACATTGTTCGGCTACGACGCGCAAGCCCTGTATCAACTCAACCGCAACGAAGCCGAATTATTAAACTGGATAAACACCTCCGCCGAATCCGTTGCCATTTGGCGGAAAAGCGGGATTTATGCCGCGCTGCAACACTTCTCCTCGTTGCACGGCATCGAAACCGGATTGCTTGCACGCGGCGACGAGCGCGGCCTCACCAATTTCCATCAGCTTTTAGAGTGCCTCTCCGAAGAAGAAGGACAAAGCCTCAGCCCCGCCGCCCTGCATCAATGGCTCAACGACCAAATCAGCCTCGCGCAAGACCGCTCTGTCGGCGAATCAGGACTGTTACGGCTTGAAAGCGACGAAGCACTGGTCAAAATCGTCACCATGCATGCCTCCAAAGGTTTGCAATATCCTTTGGTCTATTGCCCTTTCGTTTGGGACGCGAAAGACATGAAGCCCGCCGATTGGCAAATCCTCCACACCGCCGACCACACCACCGAACTGCTTGCCAAATCGCAACTCAACGAAGAAGACCGCATCCACCTTGCCGACGAAGAAATGGCAGAACGCCTGCGCCTGCTGTACGTCGCGCTGACCCGTGCCGAAGAGCAGCTCGTCCTTTATGCCGCCCATTGCGGCGATACCGCCGATTCCCCTTTTGCCTACCTGCTTGAAGGCAGCGCCGACAGCAATCGGGCGGATACCCGCCGGGCCTATGACCAAGAACGCAAAGCAAACAAAGCCCTAGGCGAGCTGCAAATGCTGAAAAACAACTGGCTGCGTTTCCTCAACAATCCCCCCGAACATACCGACTTCAGCTTTTCCGAAGACGCGCCGCAACCTGCTGCCGCGCAAAACCGCCATCTTTCAGACGACCTCTATCAAGCCGCCGTTATCCCTGCCCGCGGATTTCAGTTCATCAGGCATACCAGCTTTACCGGCCTCAGCCGCCAAGTCAAAACCCGAGACGACGAGCGCGAAGAATTACAACCCGCACTCGATCCCGCAGAAACCGCCGCCGACACAGAAAGGTCGTCTGAAACCGCCCTCCTCGTTTCAGACGACCTCCCAAACACCGACATCCACCATTTCCCGCGCGGCGCCAACGCCGGCGTCTGTCTGCATGAAATGTTGGAAAAATTCAACTTTGCCCAAAGCGCCGAAAGCCAAAGCAGCCTGATTAGCGAAACCTTGACCCGCTACGGTTTCGACCTACTCTGGACAGATGCTGTCAAGCAAATGCTCGACACCTGCCGCAAAACGCGCCTTGTTGCACAAAGCCTGTCTGAAATCCCACCCGAACGCCACCTTCCGGAAATGGGGTTCACCCTCTACACCGAAGACTTCAAACTCCATGACCTGCGCCGCTGGTTTGCCCGTGAAAACAGTTCACTGCCGCCGGAATGCATCGAAGCCGCAGAAAGATTAGATTTCCAAGACGTACAAGGTTTTCTCAACGGCTTCATCGACATGGTCTGCCAAGATTCAGACGACCTCGTGTGCATCATCGATTACAAATCCAACCATCTGGGCGACAGCGCCGAAGCCTATACGCAACAAGCCATGAACGAAGCCGTAGCAGACCACCACTACTACCTGCAAGCACTCATCTACGCCATCGCCGTGGCCCGCTATTTCAAACTGCGCGGCAAGCCGTTACCCAAAATCGCCATCCGATACCTCTTCCTGCGCGGATTGGACGGCACGGACAACGGCGTCTGGCAATGGGACTTGGATACCGAATCCTTGGCGCAATGGCTGTAAATAGAATGAAAAAGGTCGTCTGAAAATATATAGTGGATTAACTTTAAATCAGGACAAG
>NZ_KV838149.1:13000-27406 GCF_001838645.1 Neisseria sp. HMSC70E02
AACGCCGTACTGGTTTAAAGTTAATCCACTATACGTGCAAGCGTTTTCAGACGACCTTTACTTTGTATTCATGCAATAAACCAGCACCTGTTTATTGTCTGTACTTCCCTTGCCTTATCCCGTCCTACGTTTCATCCGCAAACAAAAAGGTCGTCTGAAATCCCGATATCGGTTTCAGACGACCTGAGAAACTCGAATTATTTGCCTGCTGCTTTTTGCAGAAGAGCGTACAACTCGTCTTTCAGTTTCAATTTAGCTTTTTTCAACTCTTCGATTTCTTCAGAGCCGCTGGTAACAGGGTTGTTTACCAAACCGGTAATTTTGTCATCCAGCTCGTTATGCTCATCAAACAATCGTGCAAAATGCGCATCTTCTTGTTTTAATTTTGAAATTAAATCGCGATATTCTGGAAACATTTTGTTTTCCTCTTTCGTTGATATGGATAAAACGGCGCAATGCCAAGAAACTGATGGAAATCTCTATAGTTTCATTATAACAAAGCTATCGCTTTTATTCAGCCTTTTTTATCAGGCTGAGTCTGAGCGATATCAAACCCATTCGTTCGTAGAACAGCTTTTAAATATCCGTGTTTTGACACAATATAAAGAAAGTAACAAGACATTATTTTCTCAATATTTATCAATACACTGCATAAAACCCGATTAAGCCGCAATCCAAATATAGTGGATTAACTTTAAACCAGGACGGCGTTGCCTCGCCTTAGCTCAAAGAGAACGATTCTCTAAGGTGCTGAAGCACCAAGTGAATCGGTTCCGTACTATCTGTACTGTCTACGGCTTCGTCGTCTTGTCCTGATTTAAAGTTAATCCACTATATAATGGGTTTCAATAATACGTTAGCTATAAAAAGTCGTCTGAACTAAGAAAAGCTTTTTTTCAGACGACCTTTCTAATGGCTATTGAGATGCGTTATCAATAAAGTGAAAGATTAATGAAGATCGTCTGAACAACATAATGATTTCAGACGACCTATTCTCTTCCCATTATTCAAATAAAACGTCTATACCATCTTCGCCCAACTCCAATTTTGCATGTTCAGGCATATGCCCTGCGGTTTGCTGCCATTGCAAAAAGCTTTGCGCGATGGCAGGCATGACTTGGCGGTTGAGCAAATGGTCGATATTGCGTGCGCCGCTGTCGCCGGTAGTGCAAGAATCAGCCAGAAGCGCTGCAAAATCTTCGCTGTAACTGAGGCGTGTTTGATGGGCTTCGTACAGTCGGTCAGCAATTTTGTCCAGCTTCAGTCTGACGATTTGAGCCAATGCCTCTTTTTCCAACGGACGATAAGGAACAACCTGCATACGCGCCAACAGAGCGGCTTGGAAATGGTCTGTCAGTATCGGACGAATCGCTTCTGCCAACTCTTCCAGACTAAATTCAGGCGTTTCATCGGTTTCAACAGGGTCGTCTGAAACGCAGGCGTTTTCAGACGAGCCATCCGGCATTTGTGCAGAAAGTTCGACTTCAGTGTCCACAATCTGCTCTTGCGTGTTTTGCTCTTTACCTTCTTCTGCAACAGCTTCTTCGGTTTCTTCAGGCTCTTGCGGTTGCAGCAATTGGGTCAATTCGTTCGCACCCAAATTTGACGTCATCAGGATAACGGTATTTTTGAAATCGATTTCCCGACCTTCGCCGTCACGCATCATGCCTTTGTCGAAAACTTGGTAGAAGAGGTTGAGAATGTCTTTATGGGCTTTCTCAACTTCGTCCAATAATACGACGCTGTAAGGTTTTTGACGTACTGCTTCGGTCAAAACGCCGCCTTCTCCATAACCGACATAACCCGGAGGCGAACCTTTGAGTTGGGAAACGGTATGCGCTTCGCGGTATTCGGACAGGTTGATGGTAATCAGCGATTTTTCGCCTCCGAACAGCGCATCTGCCAAAGCCAGCGCCGTTTCTGTTTTACCTACGCCGGACGGACCGCTCAACAGGAATACGCCCAATGGGGAATCGTTGGTTTTCAAACCGGCTTTAGCGGCTCTCAAACTTTGCGCAATAGCATGAATGGCTTCACTTTGCCCAACCACGCGTTTCTCAAGCAGGCTTTCCAGTTGCAGCAGGTTTGCCAGTTCGTCTTTGAGAACGCTGCCTGCGGGGACACCCGTCCAATCGGCAATAATATCGGCAATTACGGTCTCATCAACGCTGGTGAAAATCAGTGGTTTGCCGGCGACAACGGCATCAAGCTGCTGCTGTTTCTCGGTTAGGCTGTGTTGCGCGGCTTGTCGCTCTTCAGAAGTCAATTCTGTATTTTTGGCAGCTTCCATCAAGGATTGGATTTCATCCGCCAATTGTTTTTCTTCCTGATATCGGCGGTTCATTTCCTCGCGCTCTTCATTCAACTGGGCAATCTCTTGCTCAACTTGTCGAATGTTATCTTGCTGCGATGCATTCAGACGACCTAATTGCTTGTCGGCATCCAATGCTTCCAGTTCGCGCTGCAGTGAAGAAATTTGGGCATCCATCAAACCGAAAATATGAGGCACGGTATCCAAACTCATGCGGACGCGTGCGGCTGCCGTATCCAACAAATCTACGGCTTTGTCCGGCAGTTGGCGGCCGGTAATATATTTTCGGGAAAGTTGTACGGCTGCGATGACGGCGGAGTCCTGAATATGCACTTTATGGTAAGCGGCATAACGTTGCTTCAAACCGCGGAGCATGGTGAACGCAGCCTCATCATCGGGTTCGTCAACCTTGACCATTTGGAAACGGCGTTCCAACGCGGCGTCTTTTTCAAAGTATTGTTTGTATTCGCTCCAGGTTGTCGCTGCGATGGTACGCAATTCACCCCGCGCCAAAGCCGGTTTTAAGAGGTTGGCTGCATCCGCGCCGCCTGCACTGTTTCCTGCACCGATTAACGTATGCGCTTCGTCGATGAATAATAAAACGGGTTCTTCAGAATTCTGAACAGCCTCGATAACATTGCGCAGGCGTTGTTCAAATTCGCCTTTCACCCCTGCACCCGCTTGCAGAAGACCTAAGTCCAACACCAATACTTGGGTGTTTTCCAATATTTTAGGTACCTCGCCCGAAGCGATTTTCAATGCCAGACCTTCTACCAATGCAGTTTTACCGACACCCGGTTCGCCAACCAAAATAGGGTTGTTCTTACGGCGACGCGATAGAATATCCATCATTTGACGGATTTCGGTTTCGCGTCCAAATACAGGGTCAATACCGCCCTGAGCGGCTTTTTCAGTCAAATTGACGGTAAAACGTGCAAGCGCATCGTTTTGTCCTGCTGTAGCGGTTTGTTGGGGTTTAGATTCCGCTGAAACTGTATGCTGACCTTCTTCTGAAGCCGGCTGCGCAAATGTATTATTCTTACCTTCGATAGAAACTTCGTCCAACCAAGTTTTCAGACGACCTATCTGTGTTTCAGTCAGGCTTAATAAGGGCCATGCTTCCTGCGTCATCAGACGGTAAGGAGATTTCAGCAATGCCTGATACAGGAAAGCCGAACGGATCTCAGATGCACCTTCGTCACTTGCCAACAACCATGCATCCGACAATAAACTAATCAATGATTTAGACAAAGAAGGATTACCACGAACATTGCGTGGAAGTTTGTCCATCGTACTCAACAAAGGATTCCAAATATTTTCTAAATCAATTTCGTAACGCCTCAATAAGGCATTAACGTCTCCATCCCCTAGTTCGAGCAATTTGATAAATAAATGGTCAACCGTAATTTCGGCATGACCTCGTGTTTGACATAAGCCGGCTGCAGCTTCCATCGCCTGCTGACAATGCGTGTTCAGACGACGTAATAATAATGCTTGATCATGTGCAGACATTTGATATCCCTGATGTAAAAATGTGTTATAAAAAAGTGCTACCTTTATCAGGCAGCACTTTATGTGGATTATTAAGCGCGGCTTTCGTTCCAGCTGTCGGAATGAATGATGTTTCCGTCTTTATAAGTCCAAGTGATTTTTTCGTAACGCAATTCAACGCGTTCCAAGTGATTGTAACGTTCGCGAGCAGGATCTTTGATGTTGTGCATTACAGGACCTACTGCTACAACTTTAACGTTGTCCAGTTTGGTATTGAAATACTCTTTCTCTTGACCGGAAGCGTCAATTTGGTACCACTTGATTTCTACTTCTTTCAAAGTTTGACCAGTTGTTACTGCTTTGTACAGGTATGGTGAAGAAGCATCGTATTCTTTGAACAATACGATAGGTTCGTGAACGCGAGTACCTGTCAGTTTGCCGGTATTGGCATCCGTAGGAATACGGACATTGTGCAGAAACTCAACGATTTCAACGCTGTCTTCGCGACCATTGACGTCAACAGAACCTTTAATAACGGAACCGCCATCGTCTTTCAACCACATATAAGCAGGAATTGCCATATTTTTACTCCTTAGTTTTATTGAAAACGCCTTAAGTTGTGAGGCTTAAAGCAACTTGTGCTGCATTAAATTTACTGTTTTACAGCCGGAATCAGTATGATCTCAACCCTACGGTTTTTGGCCTTACCTTCTTCCGTCTGATTATCTGCAATAGGCTTGGTATCACCCAATCCTTTAACCTCAAACCGACTCTCCGGAACATTAGAAGAGATAACCAACCAATCTTTGACCGATTGAGCACGCTTTTCTGATAATTGCTGATTAGAAACAGGATTTCCAACATTATCAGTATGTCCTTCAACTAAAATTCGTGTATCAGGATGTGACTCAATTGCTTTTAATGCACCAATCAATGCTTTATTGGCATTATTTTTTAGTTCAAACTGACCTGTTTCAAACAAAGCCAAGCTGTCTAAAGTAATAACTACAGGTTTCACAGGTTCCGGTTTTATCGGTTTCGGAGGTGGAGGATCTTTCGGCATTAAGGCTTTTAACTTTGGAATATATAAATCCGCATGATATAACCCTAATCCTAAATGTGCTGGTACACCCTCATCACGGTATTTCTCAAGCAATTGCAAATCCTGCTTTAGCAATACCAAATGTTGTTGCCGCTCATTTGAATTTGCCTCAGACCGAACATTTTCTATATGCCGACTGATTTGTTCTATTAAACGGCTATTGTTTTTCATAGAGAAAAACGAAGCAGATAAAAAACCTAATGCACAAACAGATAATACTTTAAAAAGTATATCAATAGCATGATTTTTATGATAAACGGTATATTTATCTGACAATTCGGTATGAATATATTGAAATTGATTACCTTGATAATTATTAAAAGAATGGATTAACCCTTGTGTATTCTTAGAAATATAAGTTGCCCATACTGATTTGGCTTGGCAGTCTCCATCGTCAACTACGCTTAAGCTGCGCACATCGATATATTCCCACCCCCCGTCTGTACGATTCAACAATTGCTCCTCGACGCAATTGAGTGCCTCGATCAGCCATATATATTGACAGCCGTTTGATTGTTTATTTTGTTGTAAAAACTCAATAGACAGACTTTCTTTAAAATCAGTAAAAAACTGATTAATATTTAATACATTCCATCTGCCTTGAGTTTTTAAGGCAAAAAATAGCTCTCTTTTATCTGAAGACTCTTTGAAAAGAAAGGGAGCACGAATAACAAAACTTACAGGTATAGATATACCCATCTTTTTTTGCAAAAACAATATATTGCGCAACCACCCCCGCATAACCATAGATACATCGGCATTTATGGCGGGAGACAACACCAGCTCTATGCTGAGTGAGATTTGTTTACGGGCTATATTCTGAAGCAGATTCCAAACTACAGTGTATAAATGTTCTGGATTAAAAATATTTATATATACTGTGTCATCATACCTCTCGACTAAATTCGACATCTTCACTGCAGAATCAGGCATGCGCAAAACATAACGCCCAGTAAATCCAGTATTATTTAATTCTGTCGAAATTTGCTGCCAAACTTCTGAACCAATACTGATATTTTCCTTGTTCTTACGCTGCCTGATTAACCAAGCACAAAATATAGCAACAATTGACAAAGCTAGAATACCGCCTTTCAGCATCCAACTAGCTTGCCAATATATTGCCAATACATAAAACAGTATAAGCTCAACTACTATAAAAATAATGAAAGACGAGAGCTTTTGATAAGTCATTATGAAATTACTCTAAATTTATAATGCTTGAGTTTGTTCAGCCAAAGTATCCAGATAGTATCCAAATGCAAAATAAGCTACTACTGCAATAACAGAACAACAGATAAATACCCATATCGGACTAATCGTCAGCAAACTCTTAAGAGGCATGCTTTTACGATCGACATAGAATATTTGCCCATCTTGAGTTACCGCATTGCTAGACAACCCGGCAACCATTTTTTTCAAGCTATTTTGTGAATTTTGAAGAGCCATTTCATCTAAAATATAACGTCCCTTGAAGCCCAAATTGATTACACTCAAATATGCCTCAGCGATCAAAGAATTGGCACTGCCTGTTTTGCATAGCTTTTCAATTTTGTCGCACAATACATCGCCTGCATTGTATGATTGGAAGAAATGTACTTGCATGGGATTCATTTCCCACACTTCTCGATCACTTCCTTGCAGATTCTGCAGTGCAACCTCATCCAAAAGCGCACACTGCGCATAAGAAATCTCTTCAATCTCCTCTGCACTACGACCAGAGCTTGCTAAATTTTTTCTTAAATTCTCTACCAAAGTTTTGCCATACTCATACCATGTTGAGGCATGCTCGGGACTAAAACCTGCCGATAATGCGGATACGGTCAAAGCAGTATCTCTTAATTCACTTCGAATCAATGGATTATGGTTCATATTAAATACTCACTACTGCAAATAAGCTTAAATGTAAATTGGGTATAGATGTTGGAACGTAAATACTACATACCTGCGATTGCATCATTCTTGAAAATGCCACATGCCGTTTGTCTAATCTGAAGTAAACATTATCCATTCGGAACGGCAAACCAGGAGGGGTTTGATTCAACAACTGCAAAGGCACTCCCATTACTGCCGTATTGATAACGCGTTCCACGTCTTCAGGCGCACCGATTTTGCTGACCAATGGCAATTGCTTCTGCAATTCAGCAAAAACAACGGAATCAGAATGTGCCGAGATATAAAACTCCGCATTATCATCAATTCTGCTGTCAAATATCTGAGCTCGCCAATGTGTAGATTTTGTATGTTCTAACGACAATTCGATGACAGGCGATGGAATGACTTCATCTAACAGACTGCGGATTTTCAACTCCAAACGGTTGAAGGTTCCAAACAGATCAAAATGATCGTATGGTTCCATCTCATTCACAGATTCACTCACCCTGAATGTGTACAACATACCAAGTAAACGAACCAAGAGCTTATAAAGCTCCTCTGGATGTTGCTGCGGATAATCATTCAAATGTTTCAATTCAGGATAAATCGTATTTAATCCGTGCAAGAACCAGAACAAGGTCGAGTCAGACACAGAAAAATCGACCGTATTTTCACTACGCGCCCGGCGGCGGGCGGATAAATTATCTATACGGGACAACACCAGCAAAGTGATTCTATTCAGACATGAAAGTAAAACTTCCGAACCTGTAATCGACAATAATGGAGGGATGTAGTCTTTAGACCAAATCAATGCCCCATTCTCGTTTTTTTCCACTACGCCGATGGGGCATGTAATGTAATCGTCATTATCCTCGAAATCAAAACGAATTTGTAAATTTAATTGCTCAACGGCAAGTTCTGCCTCCTCAGCGGAAAATAAATCCTCAACTTGCTCGAACTTTTTCACAAACCGTCTGGGGGTATTTCCAGCCCCGTTTTCATCCACCAAATTCGGTACATGCGCTTGATAAACCGGGAGAGCCAGCAACACTGTATTTCTTGCTCTCATAGGCAGGCTATTAATATCACGAACTTCAACAGAGCCACTGCCCGACTGCAAGTCGATTAGAGTTCCGTCAGGCAGGCAGGCCTGAAGCTCATTCAATTTAATTTTTCCTAATTCAAGCGTCTGCTGGTCGAACTCACAACGAAAACATCCCCACCTGAATTCACCCATCAATTTTATTACTGTTGCATAAATGTAACTATTAAAAACGTTTTGTTGTTGGAAGTGCTGAGGAGAGAGCAAGACACCCTCTTCCCATAATGGTTTATGAAATTTCACTGTTTATACCTTTTAAATACCTTTTGTCAGATAAATTTTGAATGCAATAGACAACAGTATACCTAACATTTATACTATTTAGATAGAAATATATCCAAATTTAGTATTTATATTTCATTTGAAACGAAAGATTTTCCCTTCAACACATAACAGAGAATAGGATTAGCCGTGAGCAAAAGTTTCCAAAACGAAGTTCCACCTTCACGTATCAATATCAAACTAGACCTCCATACCGGAGGCGCACAGAAAAAAGTCGAGCTTCCGCTCAAACTTTTAGTCACCGGTGATTACAGCAATGGTCAAGACAAACGCGATCTTGCCGAAAAAGAAAAAGTCAATATCAACAAAAACAACTTTGATTCCGTATTGTCCGACTTCAATCCTAAAGCCAACCTGACTGTAAAAAACACCCTCTCCCCTGCCAGCGGCGAGATGAACATCAATTTGAATTTCAAATCTATGCGGGATTTCCACCCGGAACAAATTGCACAAAATGTTCCCGAGCTGCGCGCTTTATTGGCTATGCGCAACCTGCTCCGTGATTTGAAATCCAACCTGCTGGACGATTCGGCATTCCGTCGCGAACTGGAAACCATTTTGCGTGACGAAAATCTATCTGCCGAACTGCGCGACCGCCTCGAAAAAATTGCACCTGTTAACAAATAAAACACAAGGTCGTCTGAAAACACCCGTAAGGATTTAAAATATGCAAAAACGCCAAGAAGCCCAAACAACCGTTATAGAACAAGAAAACACAGCCAGCGTTTATGAAGCGCTGTGCCAAAAAATCAACTTAAACGCCGTCGACTCCGTCATCGACATCGAACAGTTCCAAAGCGCCGAAAAAATGTCCGAAGCCTCTGCGGATGAACGCATTGCAGCGGCGGTCAGCGTATTTTTAAAGATGATTCAAGACTCATCTCAAAAAGTAGAACGCCTCGACAAAAGCCTGTTGGACTACCATATCGCACGCATTGACGAACAACTCAGCCGCCAATTAGATGAAATCCTCCATAACGAAGAATTCCAAAAAATCGAATCTGCATGGCGCGGTCTGAAATTCTTGGTTGACCGTACAGACTTCCGTCACAACGTTAAAATCGAAATCCTCGACGTCTCCAAAGAAGACTTGATTCAAGACTTTGAAGACGCACCCGAAATCGTCCAAAGCGGACTGTATCGCCACACTTATAGCAACGAATACGACACCCCGGGCGGCGAACCGATCGGCGCAGTCATCTCCAACTACGAATTTGACCGCAGCCCGCAAGACATGGCTTTGCTGCGCAATATTTCACGCGTCTCCGCTTCTGCACACATGCCATTCATCGGCTCTGTCGGCCCATCTTTCTTCGGTAAAGAAAGCATGGAAGAAGTCGCCGGCATTCAGGACTTGGCGAACTATATGGACCGTGCCGAATACATCAAATGGAAAAGCTTCCGCGAAACCGATGATGCGCGCTATATCGGCCTGACCCTGCCCCGCTTCCTTGCCCGTCTGCCTTACGGTAGCGATACAGTTCCTGTACGCAGCTTCAATTACGAAGAACAAGTTAAAGGCACCGAACACGATCGTTACTTATGGGCAAACGCATCCTTTGCCTTCGCTGCCAACATGGTTCGCAGCTTCATCAATAACGGCTGGTGCGTTCAAATCCGCGGACCACAAGCCGGCGGTCTGATTGAAGACTTGCCTATCCATATGTATGATTTGGGTACCGGCAATCAAGTAAAAATCCCTACCGAAGTCCTGATTCCCGAAACCCGCGAATTTGAATTTGCCAATTTGGGCTTCGTACCGCTGTCTTTCTATAAAAACCGCGATTACGCTTGCTTCTTCTCGGCCAACTCAGCGCAAAAACCTGCGCTCTACGAAACCAAAGAAGCGACGGCAAACAGCCGCATCAATGCCCGTTTGCCTTACGTTTTCCTGCTTTCCCGTCTGGCTCACTATCTCAAGCTGATCCAACGCGAAAACATCGGTACAACCAAAGACCGCCGTATGCTCGAATTGGAATTGAACACTTGGATCAATACATTGGTTACTGAAATGACAGATCCAAGCGACGAGTTGCAGGCAACGCATCCTCTGCGTGAAGCCAAAGTCTTGGTTGAAGATATCGAAGACAACCCCGGCTTCTTCAAAGTCCGTCTGTTTGCCCGTCCTCACTTCCAAATCGAAGGCTTGGATGTAAACCTGTCCTTGGTATCTCAAATGCCGAAAGAGAAAAAATAAACCCTTGAATAACGGTATCGCATGATTTGTCTTCCATATATTCATGCAATGAATCATTAAGACAGCAGACCCTTAGTTGTTTGCTGCCGAAGACAATCTAAAATGATGCTGGACTCAAGCGGTCGTTCTGTATTTGCTACATGAACGACCGCTTTATTTTTTGGCAAATGAAATTCGTTAGGACGACATCGCGTTTTCTCCTTATATAGTGGATTAAATTTAAATCAGGACAAGGCGCCGAAGCCGCAGACAGTACAGATAGTACGGCAAGGCGAGGTAACGCCGTACTGGTTTAAAGTTAATCCACTATAATGTCTAAATGCACTTCAGCCATCTCCTTGTTCCATTATTCTTTTATAAAAACCAAAAGGCCGTCTGAAACCATTTCAGACGACCTTTTTATGCGTTTATATCTTTACTTTTATTCCCACTCAATCGTGGCGGGCGGTTTGCCGCTTACATCGTAAACCACGCGGTTGATGCCTTTGACTTCATTAATAATGCGGTTGGACACGCGGCCGAGCAGCGAGTACGGCAGTTCTGCCCAGTGTGCGGTCATGAAGTCGCTGGTGATGACTGCGCGCAGCGCGACGACGTAGTCGTAAGTGCGTCCGTCGCCCATTACGCCGACGGATTTTACGGGCAGGAACACGGCGAAGGCTTGGCTGGTCAAATCGTACCAAGATGTGCCGTTTTCGTCGGTAGTATTGCGCAATTCTTGGATGAAAATGTCGTCCGCTTGTCGCAGCAAATCGGCGTATTCTTTTTTCACTTCGCCCAAGATACGCACGCCCAAACCGGGGCCGGGGAACGGATGGCGGTACACCATTTCACGCGGCAAGCCCAAAGCGACGCCCAGTTCGCGCACTTCGTCTTTGAACAAGTCGCGCAACGGCTCAAGCAGCTTGAGTTTCATGTTTTCAGGCAGGCCTCCGACGTTGTGGTGCGATTTGATGGCGTGGGCTTTTTTGGTTTTCGCGCCTGCGGATTCGATTACGTCGGGGTAAATCGTGCCTTGCGCCAGCCATTTGGCGTTGGTGAGTTTTTTCTCTTCGGCATCAAATACTTCGATAAATTCCGCGCCAATGATTTTGCGTTTTTTCTCGGGATCGGTAACGCCGGCGAGTTTCTCCATGAATTGCTCTTCGGCATCGACGTGAATCACTTTCACGCCCAAGTTGCGGGCGAACATATCCATCACCATTTTGCCTTCGTTCAGGCGCAAGAGGCCGTGATCGACGAACACACAAGTCAGTTGGTCGCCGATGGCGCGGTGAATCAGCGCGGCGGCTACTGAGCTGTCCACGCCGCCCGACAGACCCAAAATCACTTCGTCGCTGCCGACCTGTTCGCGGATTTTGGCAACGGCTTCTTCGATGTAGTTCGGCATCGTCCAGCTGGGTTGCGCGCCGCAGATGTCCAAGACAAAGCGGTTCAACAGGGCGCGGCCTTGTTTGGTGTGGGTCACTTCGGGATGGAATTGGATGCCGTAGAATTGTTTTTCAACGTTTTCCATCATGGCAATCGGGCATGACGGAGTATCGCCGATAACAGCAAAGCCGTTGGGCAGCTTGGACACTTTATCGCCGTGGCTCATCCATACGTCCAGCGTATTGGGCGCATCGTCGTAAATATCGCGGGTCAATTCGCTATCGATGGTTTTGACTTGCGCGTAACCAAATTCGCGCTGGTTGCCGGGCTGAACTTCGCCGCCCAAGTGGTGCGCCATAAACTGCATTCCGTAGCAGATGCCCAAAACCGGAATGCCCAAATCGAAAATGCCGGTATCGGCTTGATAGTCGGATTCGTAAACGGAATTGGGGCCGCCGGATAGGATGATGCCTTTCGGATTGAAGGCTTTGATTTCGTCCAAAGGCATGTCGAAGGAATGCAGCTCGCAATAAACATGGGCTTCGCGCACGCGGCGGGCGATAAGCTGGGTAACTTGCGAACCGAAGTCGAGAATGAGGATTTTGTCTTGGGTCATGGCGGGAACTTTGTAGAGTGATAGTGAACGGTCTGACTGTTTCAAAACGGGATTCCGATAACAAAACAGGTCGTCTGAAAACGGCGGATTATACCATTTTCAGACGACCTTTGCAGGGAGGGGGGCTTAGTTATCCTGCTGTTTATGCTGCTTATAAGGCACCATATCGCTGCGCGAAAGCAGCAGCAGGCAGCCCAGCACCATCATTCCCAAAGCAACCAGCGGCGAATATCCGAGCCAGTATTGATTGTGCAGATACACCGCCGCGCCGATATACACCAGCAGCGGGCCGGAAACGATAGACTGCTTGTTGACACCGTCCATCACCAAAACCGCAATCCCCGCCAGCACCATACCGGCGGACACGATGGTCGAAGTTGCGGGCAGGATGTCCGTCGTTTTCAAAAACCAAACGGCACCGAAGATAATCAAAAACAGCGGCAGGAAAAGCGAAGAGCGGGACATGGCGTTACTCCGTAAAATTTCAGACGACCCTGATTATTGGGTCGCAGAGGGCGTCTGAAAAGCCTGAAGAAAGCAATCTTGGGTATGTTTTTGCAAACATAGGGCTTGATGTGTAAAAAGCAGATACAAGTTTGCGGCAACATCGGCGTCATGCGGTCAATTCAAGCTGCTATCAGCCTCAGCGCACATTTTTCATCAAACGTTGTTTTTCGCGTTTCCAGTCCGCTTCTTTCAGGCTTTGGCGTTTGTCGTGTTGTTTTTTACCCTTCGCCAAACCGATTTCCATTTTGATTTTGCCTCGTGTGAAGTGCAGGTTCAACGGGACGATGGTGTAACCCGCACGCTCGGTTTTACCGATGAGCTTGTTGATTTCGGATTGCTTGAGCAAAAGCTTGCGCGGACGGACGGGGTCGGGTTTGACATGCGTCGAGGCAGTCGGCAGCGCGGTAATATGGCAGCCGACCAGATAAAAAGCGTCTTTTTTCCAGTAGATATAGCTTTCTTTCAGCTGCACCCGCCCGGCGCGGATGGCTTTGACTTCCCAACCTTCCAATACCAGGCCGGCTTCGAGCTGATCTTCGATAAAGAAGTCGTGAAAGGCTTTTTTATTATTGGCAATACTCATTATTTTGATTCTTCTATACTTTTCAGACGAGCTATTTTATCAGCGCGTCCTAGAAATGAAAATGTTTGAATGTGAATGGATGTGATAAACCTTGAGCAGCCCTGTCCTCAAAATCAAATACCCGACATTTCATCCGCAAGCCTGCCTGAATACCATTTGGCTTTATCCTTTATTTCTTTCCATCAACAAAAACAACATCACCGAATTCAATATCAAGATATCGTCGTTCAAACTCGCTTGGTCTTCTTTGTGCAGGCTAAATTTCCCTTCCCATAACGCCCTCAATTTCTTCAAGCGGTACACCAAAGTCCCGTCAGGTCGGGTAATCAAATAAGTCGGGTTGAAAAAAAGACCCGTCAGCGAACCCAAATAAGGAATCTGCCCTGCCATTTTGTCCAATACTGTCACCCACGGATTTTTTTCACGGATATGGAAAAGCAACTGATCTTCCGCATCCGTCACCTGATAGCTGGTACGCCAAAGCGACCCGACGCCATCATGCACCACTTTCCCCAAAACCTTACCTGAAGCATCTTGGATGATATAGGTCGCACCAAAATCAATAATCTGTTCCGAATGAATGGTGAATACGGGCGTATCCTGATTGCGGTCAGGGAAAACATTAATCAACTCTTTGAGTTTAAACATTTTCTGACGCGTATAAGCGATTTCGTTACCCGCTTCGTCTTTGACAAAAAAATCATTGGCAATGGATAAAAGTTTGAAATTGAAATAAAGCGGAAAGCGCAGACTTTTGGTTTCATGAGAAGCACTCATGCTTTCATACATTTTTATATAATCAATCATCAGATTTTTCCTTGCCGTTTTATAGTGGATTAACTTTAACCCGGTACGGCGTTACCTCACCTTGTCCTGATTTAAAGTTAATCCACTATACATAGAAGATGAATTGAAAGGTCGTCTGAAAGCCGTTATGCGGTTTGAACTGCACCCCAAAAGTTGGACATCCCC